>NZ_JBHVXZ010000008.1:0-40890 GCF_042881395.1 Amycolatopsis sp. NPDC058278
GGCTCAAAGTGATAGGCCTCGATCAGGCGACGGGATGACCACCGCGCGGCCCACCTCGAGAAAGCGAGGGGGCAGCGGCGAGGGGTGGCCATCCCAGAGCCTGCCGGTCCGGCGAGGACAGCTGTTGTTCTATGGCGTTCGTTGACCGCGGCGGAGCGGCAGGGGAGGTCTGGTGACGTCGTTGGTCGGCTTGCGCTGCCGGCCGCCGGTCTCCGGTGACCTTCAGCCAGCCGCCCGCCGCGCCCGGCCCGCCGCGCCCGGCCCGCCGCGCCCGGCCCGCCGTGCCCACCCGGGCCCGGCTAGCGCCGGCGCCACTGACCCGGACCCGGCTTGCTCGCCGCCACCCGCCCCGTCCGGGCCCGGTCGCGTTACCCCCGCCGCCGGGCTGTGTCGAGGAGTTCGCCGCGTGTGCGGGCAGCGAGGCTGTCTCCGGCCACGACCTCCCGGAGGCCCGGAAGCCCCCAAGTCCACTATGGACTGAGCCGCCAAAGCGATGTGACTTCGGCGGCGCGAGCCCGGTGCAGCGGGTCGGTGGAGTCGAGCGCGCGCGGATGACGCGGTGTCGCTTCGGTGCGGTCCACGACCCGCAGCCCCGCCGCCGCGATCCAGCCGAGGAGCTCGGCGCGCGTGCGCAAACCCAGGTGCTCGGCGAGGTCCGAGAGCACCAGCCATGCCTCGCCGTGCGGGGTCAGGTGGCGGCGGGCCCGGTCGAGGAAGCCGCGCAGCATTCGGCTGCCCGGGTCGTACACCGCGTGGTCGAGCGGTCCGCGCGGGCGGCCCGGCAGCCACGGTGGGTTGGCCACCACCAGTGGTGCCCGGCCGCGGGGGAACAGGTCGGCCGGCACCACTTCGGTGCGGCCGGCGAAGCCGAGCCGGGCCAGGTTGTCGGTGGCGCACGCGATGGCCCGGGGGTCGGTGTCCGTCGCCACCACCCGCGCCACCCCGCGGTGGGCGAGGACGGCGGTGAGCACGCCGGTGCCGGTGCCGATGTCGAACGCCAGGTCCGTGCCCGGCAACGGCGCCTCCGCGACCAGGTCGACGTACTCCTGCCGCACCGGCGCGAACACGCCGTAGTGGGGGTGGATCCGCGCCCCGAGCGCCGGGACGGCGACACCGCGGCGGCGCCATTCCGCCGCGCCGAGGACGCCGAGCAGCTCCCGCAGCGGCACCGCCGCGGCGGTGTCCAGGGGGCCGTAGACCGCGGTGCACGCCGCGCGCACGTCCGGCGCCCGGCGCAGCGGGACGACGTGCCCGGGGTCCAGCGGGACGTACAGCAGGGAGAGCAGCCGCGCCCGGCGGGCCCGGTCCGCGCGGTAGCGGGGGTAGTCGTCGGGCGGGGGCGGCGGGATCCGCCGGTTCACGGCGTCGAGCAGGTGCCGCGCGGCGGGGTAGCTGCCGCGCCAGAGCAGGGCGGTGCCGGTGGACATCGAGCGGAGGGCGGCGTCGGCGGACAGCCGGTCGTCGGCGGCGGCCGCATGCCGCGTGGGTGGTGAGAAGAGCCGGCGATCGGGTTCGCCGGGCAGGACGAGACGAGCCACGGTAAGGGGGTTTCCGTTCTTGCTGCGGGCACGACGAAGCACCCGCGAGAGGTGCGGGGTGTGCGAAGGACCGGAGCGGGAACTAGCTCAGGACAGCAGCATGAACGGGAGTCACTCTTCGAGCCTAGGGCCTGGGGCGATGGCGTACAAAGGATGAAGAGGTGATGCCGGATGACGCCCTCGGTGGTGCGGCACGAGAAGCGGCGCCGGTGGGCGGTCGTCGCCGCCGTGGCCGCTGTGCTCGTTTCCGCGCCGTCGGTCGTCGCCGCGCTTGCCCCGGCCGGCGCTGCGGCCGATCCGGACCGGCTGCGGGCGCTCGTGCTGGATTCCGCCGGACGGCCGTACCAGGGTTACGCCGAAAGCGCCGGTTCGCTCGCGCTGCCGGAGCTGCCGAACCTCGCCGCCGTGACCGCGCTCTTCTCGATGCGGACGCCGATGCGCGCCTGGTACGCCGGGCCCGACCGGTACCGCGTCGACATCCTCGGCACCGCCGGCGAGCACGACGTCTACCGGCTGCCCGACGGCGAATACACCTGGGACTACGGCGACAACACGTTGACCGAGCTGATCGGCGAGCCCGGCCTGCGGCTGCCGCGGGCCGGTGACCTGCTGCCGCCCGAGCTCGCGCGGCGGATCCTGGGCGCGGCGAAGGGCGACCCGGTGAGCGCGCTGCCGGGGCGGAACGTCGCCGGGGTCGCCGCGTCCGGCCTGCGGCTCGTCCCCGCCGATCCGGACACGACCGTCGGGCGGGTCGACGTCTGGGCGGACCCGGCGACCGGGGTGGCGGTGCGCGTCGAGGTGACCGCGCGCGGGCAGGAGGCCCCGATCCTGGTGACCGAGTTCCAGCAGCTCGAACAGACGACGCCGGTCGTCGAGGCACCGCGGCCGGCGCTCGGGTCCGGGTTCGGCGTGACGAGCGCGCCGGACGTCGCCGACACGCTCGGCGCGTTCGGCCAGGTGCCGCTGCCGTCCTCGCTGGCCGGGCGCCCCGCGGTGTCGTCGAACTTCGGGGGCTTGCAGGGCGCCGCGCTCTACGGCCGGGGGCTGGCCGCCTTCGCCGTGATCGCCGTGCCGCGCACGGTGGCCAACGCGGCGGGCGACGCCGCCGGGAAGGCCGGTGCGGTGCAGGTCAAGCTGGCCGCGGGGAGCGTCGTGCAGCTGTCGATCACGCCGCTGTCCCTGGGCATCGTGCGGTCGTCGGTGTCCCGGCGCTCCTACCTGCTGGCCGGGACGGTGACACCGGAGGTGCTGAAGTCCGTGGCCGACGAGCTGTCCCGGCTGCGCCGGAGCGGCCCGTGATCGTCACGCGCGCGCTGACCAAGCGCTACGGCCGCACGGTGGCCGTCGACGCGGTCGACCTCGAAGTCCGCGAAGGCGACCGCTACGGCTTCCTCGGCCCGAACGGCTCGGGCAAGACCACCACGGTCCGGATGCTGCTGGGCCTGGTCTACGCGACCGCCGGGGAGATCGAGGTGCTCGGGAAACCGGTGCCGAAGCGGGTCGCCGAGGTACTGCCGGACGTCGGTGCGCTCGTCGAGGGCCCGGCCGCGTACCCGCACCTGTCCGGGCGCCGGAACCTGGCGCTGCTCGACGCCGCCGGCCGCGGAGGAGGGCGGCGCACGCGACGCCGTCGCATCGACGAAGCCCTCGAACAGGTCGGGCTGGCCGGGGTCGACCAGCGGCCGGTGAAGGCGTACTCGCTCGGCATGCGGCAACGGCTCGGGCTCGCCGGCGCGCTGCTGCGGCGGCCCCGGCTGCTGATCCTCGACGAGCCGACCAACGGGCTCGACCCGCAGGGCATCAAGGAGATCCGCGAGCTGCTGGTCGAGCTGAACGCGGGCGGCACCACGGTGTTCCTGTCCAGCCACCTGCTGGCCGAGGTCGAGCAGCTGTGCACGCGCGTCGGCGTCGTCGACCGCGGCCGGCTCGTGCTGGAAGAGGACCTGGCCACGCTGCGGGCGGCCACCGGCCGGATCCTGGTCGGCACGCCGGACGCCGCCGCGGCGGCCGCGGTCCTGGACGGCCAGCTCGAAGCCCGTGACGGCGACCGGCTGGTCATCCGGCACGGCGATCCGGCGGCGCTGAACGCGCTGCTCGTCGAGGCGGGAGTGCGCGTGACGTCGATCCACGCCGAACAGCGGACGCTGGAACAGGTCGTCCTCGACGTGACGGGTCCGGGCTCGGACCGGTTCGGGGCGGCGGGGTGATCGGCGTCGAACTGCGGAAGCTCGCGCTGCGGCCGCGGGTGTGGTTCAGCGTGGTGCTGCTGTGCCTGCTGCCCGCGATCGTCGGCGTCTTCCTGGCCACGGCCGACTTCGCGCCGCCGCCGGGGCAGGGCGGGGCGTTCCTCTCGGCGGTGGTGAACGACGGCGCGCTGTACCCGGCCGCCGCGCTCGCGCTGGTGCTGCCGCTGTTCCTGCCGATCGCGGTCGCCGTCACCGCGGGCGACGCGATCGCGGGCGAGGCGGCCACCGGCACCCTGCGCTACCTGCTGGTGCGCCCGGTCGGCCGGACGAGGTTGCTGGGCGCCAAGATGGTCGCGCTGGCCGTGTACGTCACCGCGGCGATCGTCATCGTCGTGCTGACCTCGCTGGTGCTCGGGGTGATCCTGTTCGGCACCGGCGGCAACCCGGGCGTCGCGGGGCCGGGCGGGCAGCCGACCGGCGTGACGTCGTTGTCGGGGCAGTCGCTCAGCTCGTCCGCGCTGGGCCTGCGGCTGCTGGGCGCGGTGACCTACATCGTCGTGTCGATGCTCGGGTTCGCGGCGATCACCGTCTTCCTCTCGACGGTGTCGGACTCGGCGCTGGGGGCCGCGCTGGGCGGGCTGGCCGTGCTCATCACGAGCACGGTGCTGGAGACCCTGGACGCCGCCGCGTCCGTGCGGCCCTACCTGCCGACGCACTACTGGCTGTCCTGGATCGACTTCTTCCGCGATCCGGTGCTGTGGCGCAACATCGACCACGGGCTGCTGCTGCAGGCCGGCTACATCGTGGTGTTCTTCGGGGCCGCGTGGGCGAACTTCGCGACGAAGGACGTCACGAGCTGAGGCAGTCGGTGGGCGCTTCGAGCGGGGTGGTGCCGAGGGCCTGCAGGACGATCTCGGTGACGGCGGGGTCGGTGGGCAGGTCGCCGTGGCCGGCCGGGTTGCCGGGGCAGACCTGCTGCAGCGAAACGTTGACGGCGCCGTCGAGCCGGGCGGAGTCCGGCGGGGTCACCGTCTCGTCGAGGTCGGTCCAGAGCGACAGCCACGGCAGGCCCGGCGGGAGCGGCTGCTTGGCCAGCTCCTGCAGGAGGCTGCTGCCCGGGGCCAGCTGGACGCACGCGGCAGGACACCCGCCCGGGACCAGCGCGCCACCCGCCGTGGCCAGGCCGGTGCCGTGCATCGGCGCGCCGAGCGTCACGACCCGGCGGGCCTGGTGGTCGCCGCCCTCGCGGTCGACCCACAGCCGCGCGACGACCCCGCCGGCGGAGTACCCGACGACGTCGACCGAAGGCGCGCCTTGTTCGTAAGCCTTTTCGACGGCTTCGGCGAGGACGCCGGCCTGTTCGACGAGGTCGCCGGTGCCGTCGCCGGCCAGGGTGAGCACCTCGGCGGACCGGCCGGTGGCCTGCCGGATCCGCTCGGCGAGGGTCTCCAGCGCACCTCGCCCGCCGCCGTAGCCGGGGACGAGCAGCACCGGGCCGGGCTTGTTCTGGTCCGGCGTCCCGGCGTCGGGCGCGGCTTTCGCCCCCGAGGTGGCGACCACGGTGGCGACGACCACGGCCACCACGGCGACGGCGACACCGCTCAGCATCAGCCGCCGCCGCGGGCTGAGCCCACTCCACCAAGCCGTGATCCGCACCGCTCCATGATGACCCGGTCCGCGCTGGGCGGGCGTGACGGAAGCCGGATCTCGCGTGATGGAGCCCGTAACTCGCGTGATCGGGCCCGTAACTCGCGTGATCGAGGCCGTAACTCGCGAGTTCCGGCCTCAATCACGCGAGTTCCGGCTTCAATCACGTGGGGTACGGGCGGGATCACGCGGGATCCGGGTCAGCCGGCGCCGTAGCAGACGTAACTGGCGGCGGCGGGGGAGTCCGGGAGCTCCGACTGGGCCTGGGCCAGGGCGGCCGCCGGGGTGTGGCCCGCCGCGAGGTGGCGGTGGTGGCGGAGCATCAGGGCGCGGCCGGCGTCGTCGGGGATCGGGAGGACCGTGGCCACCAGGCTCGTCGTGCCCAGCGCCAGCAGGGCCGAGGCCAGGCCCAGCAGCTCGTCGCCCGCGTGGATCGCCGAGCGGCCCGAGTCGCAGCCCGACAGCACGACCTGGCGCGGCGGGCGGGCCAGCCGTTCCAGGTCGTACACCGTCAGCGGACCGTCGGCGAGCCGGAGCGACGAAAACAGCGGGTTGTCCGTGCGGAACACCCCGTGCGCCGCGAGGTGGCCGAGCGCGGCGCCGTCGAGCGCGGCGAGCACCGGCTCGACCCGCGCGGTGCGGCCGGTGAACCGCCGGGCGCCCGGGTAGCGGCGGGCCAGCGCGGCGGCCTCCGCGGCGGCGTGCGGCAGCCCGGGACCGGCCACGAGGACGTGGTCCCCGCCCTCGCCGCGCGGGGCGGTCGTCGCGCGGTGCCACAGCGCCGCCGACGGCGCCAGCGACACCGGACGGCCACGGCTGCCCGGCAGCGCCGGCCACGGCAGCTCGTGCAGCCGCCCGGTCGGCACGATCACCAGCGGGCCGTCGTCCAGCGGGAGCGGGGCCAGCAGAAGGTCGTCGAGGCGGCGGGCCGTCCGCTCGGCGAGCCCGGCGAACGAACCGAGGCCGAACGCGCGGCGCCGCAGCGCGAACCGCAGCTCGTCCAGGCGCTCCGCGGCCTCGGCCGCCGAGCCCAGCTCGCACCGCCGCAGCCGGCCGCCGCCGAGGACGAGCGCCGTCAGCCGCCCGTCCAGCTCAACGTACTCCACCAGCGTGGCCGGGCCCAGCGCCGCGGCGAGCTCCGCGCGCGACGGGATGCGAGTGTCCGAAGCAACTGTGGTCGAAGCAAGAGTGGTCGAAGCAAGAGTGCCGGAGGCGTGCCGGGCGCGGTCGCGCACCGCCTTCTCGAGCCGGGCTTGCCGGCGCAGCAGGGCCGGCGCCTGGCCGGTGCCCGCGGCGAGGTCGACGGCGGTCTGGCGCAGCGCGGCGAGGTCCGCGGCCAAGCCCTCGTCGTCCGGCGGCCGTGCGGGCCGCAGCCGCAACGCACCGGCGTGCCGCTGTTCCGCCCACCGCAGCACGGCCTCCGGGTGGCCCGCTTCGACGGCGAGCCGCAACCCCAGCCCGGTCAGCTCGCTCGCGTGGCCGGACGCGTGGGCGCGCAGCTCGCTCGCCCCCAGTCCGGCCCGGAACCGGCCGATCACCCGGACGCCGGCGCGCACCGCCGCGTCCGCGCCCCGGCGGTCGCCGTGGACCAGCCGCAGCAACGCCGTCGCGTGCCAGGCACGGGCCCGCAGCTCGGCCGGGCCGTCGCGCCCGGCCCGGCCGACGACCGTCAGCTCGGCCTCCGCGACGGCCGGACGGCCCAGCGCCAGCGCCAGCGACGCGACGATCAGCCGCGCGTCCAGGGCCGGGACCACCCAGCCCGCGTCGGCCAGCGCCGCCACCGTGCGCTGTCCGGACCGGAGCATCGCCGTCGTCCGGTGCCCGCTGTCGCGCCGGGCCCGCAGCGCCAGGTAACCGCCGAGCGCGGCCCAGCCCGGCCGGTGCTGGCGGGCCGCGGACCGCCGCGCCAGCGTGGCTTCACGCAACGCCGTTTCCGGGTCGTCGTCCAGCAGCGCGACCTTCGCCAGCAGCAGCCGCGCCTGGACGAGGTCGACGGCGTTGCGCCGGCGTCGGTAGTCGGCGACGGCAGCCGTGGCGGCTTCGCGCGCTTCGGCGATCAGGCGGACGGAGAGCAGCGTTTCGGCGCGTTCGATCGGCAGCAGGCCCTGGTCGGTTCCGGCTTCTTCGTAGCGCGACGCGGCTTCGTCGTACGCGGCGAGCGCGGCCGGGACGTCGCCGCGGACGGTGGCGGCGAGCCCGCGGTTCTGCCACACCATCGCCGTCCGGCCGAGGTGGCCGGTCGCGGTGAACCCGTGCTCGGCCCGGCGCAGGTCCTCCTCGGCACCCCGCCAGTCGCCGAGCCGGGCCAGCACGATGCTGCGGTTCGTGCGGACGGTGGCCTCGATCAGGGCGTCCCCGCCCGCCGCCCGCAGCGTCTCGAGCGCGGCCGCGAACTCCGCGGCGGCGGCACCGAACCGGCTGATTTCGGTGAGCACGACGGCCCGCTGCATGCGCAGCCGCGCCGCCGCCGTCCCGGTCAGCTCCGGCATCGCGCGGTCCAGCTCGCGCAGGGCTTCGGCCGTGCGCCCGGTCAGCGTCAGCACGTACCCGAGCACCCCGCGCGTCTGGGCGGCCCGCTCGCGGAGGCCGGCGCCGTCGGCCAGCCGGACGGCTGCTCGCAGCCGGGTCTCGGCGTCGGTGAGGCGGCCGGTGGCCACCCCGGCGAGGCCGAGGGCGTGCTCGGCGACCGCGGCGGTCTCGGCGTGGCCGTCCGCTTCCGCGAGCGCGGCCCCGGCCAGTGCCCGCGCACGGACCGGCGCGGTGAACGCCAGGTCCGCCGCCGCGACGGCCTTGGCCAGTGCCCCGGTCATCGCCGCTTGTGCCCGCTCCGGCCGGTGTGTATCGATGGGAGGGGTTCGCGGATCGGGTTACCGACCCGTTCACTCATGACCGGTCCCGGAGGGGGACACATGACCCGATATCGCCATCGAGCCGGCGAGCTGCTGGTCCATGCCGACGATTCTGCCGCGATCCACGCCGAACTGGCAGGGTTCGGCTATCACCCGGACGGGGGCGCCGGCCCGCTGTGCCGCTTCACCGGCACCCGCCCGGTCCCGGAGGTGCTCGCCGCCCTGCGCGGCCACGCCGCGAGCCCGAACCACCTCTTCGGGCTGGACCGCATCATCTGGGCGGAACCCGGCCTGCGCCCGAAGCCGACCACCAACGAACTGGCTCCGTTGCCCGACTCCGATGCGCCCCCGACAGTCGGGGTGATCGACACCGGCATCCTGCTGTACCAGGGCGAGCCGCACTCGTACCTCGGCCACCGGGTGGTGTACGACCAGGAGGACACCGTCCGCCCGGAACGCGACGAAGACGGGAATCCGATCGGCACGGCCGCGCACGGAACCTTCGTCGCCGGGGTGGTGCTGAAGCAGGTGCCGCCCAAGGTCCGCGTCCGCATGAAGGGCGTGGTCGACAAGTCGGACGGTGCGGCCGAAGACCTGGCGGTCGCCAATGCCATCGACGAACTGCGCGAAGAGGGCATCACCCTGATCAACCTGTCCTTCTCCGGCGCGACCTGGGAGGACGAACCGCCGAAGGCCATCGAGGCGGCCCTGCGCAGGTTGCCCGCGGACGCGGTCGTGGTCGCGTCCGCCGGGAACCGGTCCAGCCGGCGCCGGGTCTACCCGGCCGCGATCATGCTCGAGGACACCCCCGGCAGGCCCCGAGACTCCCACGCCCGGGTGATCGCGGTGGGCGCGGCCGACCCGACGAAGGATCCGGCCAGGCCGCGGGTGGCCGACTTCAGCAACTACGGTCCCTGGGTTTCGGCCTACGCCGACGGTGTCGACGTGCTCGGCCCGTACTTCCGGCCCGGGTACCCGACGCAGCCTGCCGGCGCATTGCCGCAGTACAACGGTTTTGCCGCCTGGAGTGGAACCTCGTTCTCGGCGGCGATCGTCACGGGGAGGATCGCGGCGAGGATGGCCGGGGACGTCTCGGCGCGGGCGGCCGCCGATCTGGTGGTCCGCCTGCCGGAGGCCGGCCGCGAAGATTCGCCCGTGGTGCAGCTTTGGGACGTGAACGGTGCTCAGCGTGTCCCGTTCGTGCAGGGTCGGCTGATCGAACCGGGTGTGGGTTAGAGGCTCGCCCAGCCGGTGGTGACCGCCGTGCCGTCCGCGGCGGTCACCGTCACCCGGGTCGCTCCGCGTTGGAGCCCCGTCGCCGTGAACCAGCCCTCCGCGCCGATCGGGCTCGTGCGCCGCTCGCCCGCCACCTCGATCACCGCGTCGCCCGTCGCGCCGGTGATCAGGCCGCGCAGCGAAACCCGGCCGCCCGCGTATTCCACCTGCAGCTCCACCGACACGCGCGGCGACTCGAACGACAGCAGCCGGACGTCGTCGCCCGCCGCGCGGACCGTGCCGGCTTCCGCCAGGTCCGAGTCGAAGGCCAGGTCCGCCAGCTCGGCGTCCAGGTCCCGGGTGGTCAGTGCCGCGCGGGCTTGGCGCAGCACGAGGTCCGGCACCGGGTCCGCCTCCGCCGCGGCCGCGGCCGCGCGCAGGAGGTCCATGAGCTCGTCGTCGGTGGTCATGTCCGGTCCTCCGTTCCGAGCCCGGCCTGGCCGGCCCGTTCGCGCAGCCGGCCCAGGCAGCGCTGCCGGGTCGGGCCGATGCTGCCGACCGGCATGTCGAGGGCGTCCGCGACCTCCGCGTACGACGGCGGTGGCGTCGCCATGAGCACGCGCAGCAGCCGACGGCACTGGTCGGACAGCTTGTCGAGCGCGCGCCAGAGCGCGGCGTCGCGCTCGCCCAGCAGCAGGGCCGCGTCGACGGCCGGGCCGGACGCCGGTTCGCTCTGCCAGACCTGGTCGTCGGCCGGGCGCTCCCGGTCGGTGCGGCGGAGCTGGCGCAGGCACTCGTGCCGGGTGGTGGTGGCCAGCCAGCCGGGCAGCCGCTCCGGTTCCTTGATCCGGCCGAGGTTTTCGACGAGCTTCAGCCAGGTCGTCTGGACGACGTCGGCCGCGTCGGCGTCGGAGAGCCGGTGGGCGCGGGCGATCGACCAGAGCAGGCTGGCGAACCGGTCGACCAGGGCGTCCCACGCTGCCTGGTCGCCGCGCGCGGCCGCTTCGAGCAGGGTCGTGGTGTCCACTTCACCTCCGCTTGACCCGCTCAGCCTAGCCAACAGCAGCCCTTCGGACCCGTACGCCATCGGGGGACTCCTTCGCGTCTTCCTCCCGCTCATCCGATCCGGTGAGAGCACCGGAAATACCTGAACCGGCTTCGTGGCGGCCCTCGTGTGCGTGGTGGGAGCGGTGGAGACGGATCGGGGTGAGCCGGTCGTGCGCATGCGGCTTTTCGGGGGTTCCGGGTGGCGGAGCCCCCGGCCTGGGGCGAAGCCCCGGATGTTGCTGCGGGTGTTGCTCGTTGTGCCGGTGCTCGTGCTGGAACTGGTCGCCTGCGGGCAGCCGGTGGTGGAGGTGAAGGGCCGGGCGCAGCCGGTGCCGGCGAGCACCGGCGCACCCCCGTGCGATTTGCTCGGGGACACGCCGGTGGCACCGCTGTTCGCCAGGCTCTAGTCGAACGGATCCAGCGTCAGGTAGGCCGTCGCCGGGTTGCCGTCGTTGACCAGGGATTCGTAGTGGCCGACGTCGTCGAACGCGAAGGCGTACGCCTTGCCGTCGGCCATCTGCGCGTGGATCTTGCGCGCGTAGTGGTTGGTGACCGCGTCCTGGTAGAAGCCCGCCGGGCTCGTGTCCGGCTGGTTCGCGTTGGTCAGCAGCGTCGAGCGGTTGAAGCCCGCGCAGAGCGTGCGCGAGATCCGGCCGCGGACGTCGTTCGGCGCGTCGAGGTTCTTGTAGCAGCCGAAGACGCTGTCGGAGTCCGGTTTCTGGAACGCCGTCACGAACCCCCCGGACGTGTTCGTGAAGTTCATGGTGCTGCCGGAAACGCGGCCGTAGTACTTCACGTTCGGCTGGTCCGCCACCGGTGTCACGGTCAGCGTCGACGAGCTGTACTTCGTCCAGACGCGGTTGATGTAGTCCTGCAGCACGGTCGCGGGCAGCGCGCCCGCTTCGATGCCGTGGCTCGGGGCCAGCGCGCGCAGGACCGTGCCGTCGGAGCGGGTCCGGACCAGGTTGGCCCAGCCGCCCGGCTGGCCGCGCAGCGCGGTGTAGAAACCGTTGTAGCCGCCCGGTTTCAGGTGCCCGGTGCTCCTCGTGGTGCCGCCCACGGGCTGCACGCCGACCGCGTACGGCGCGGAGAACATGTCCACCTGGGTGCTGTTGATCCAGAGGCCGCCGTCGTTGAGCGTGTACTCCGACCAGTTGAAGAGGATGTCGACGTTCGGGTCGGACGGGTTCTGGATCGCCGGCTGCACCAAGCCGCCGGTGGCGAGCTTGAAGACCAGCTTCTGCCCGTAGGAGAAGTAGATCCGGCCGGAGAACTTCGGGATCCGGATGGTGATCGACTGGCCGTTCGCGGGGCCGGGGATGGCCGCGTCGGGCGCCGGGACCGGCGGCACCGAGCCACCGGGCCAGGCGTGGAACCCGCCGTTCGCGTCGGCCCAGCCCTGCTGGCCGGTGGCCAGGTTGGTGCCGAGGTCGTAGAGGTAGACCGGGTCGCCGCGCCCGGAGTTGTTGGTGATCTTCAAGGGGATCGTCGCCGGCACCGCCTCGGCGGCGGGGGCGGTCGCGGTGGCCACCGCGAGTGCCGCGGCCAGCGCCACAAGCCGTTGCCGGACGGACGTCTTCGTGCGCACGGGCGCCTCCTCGTCGAGGCTGATGATCGCAAGTTGTTCAGACCATTTCAGCGTCGGTGGCCCGGTGTGCGGTTGTCAAAGGCTGATGGTTATCAGCCCCCGTCCGGACCAGCGGCCGGCGCTGCGCGGCCACGACGGCGGCCAGCACGATCGCGGCGCCCAGCAGCTGCCACGCCGTCAGCCGCTGGCCGAGCACGAGCCAGCCGAGCAGGGTGGCGACGACCGGGCTCAGCAGCCCGAGGAACGTCACGTGGGTCGCGGACAGCGCACGGATCCCCCGGAACCACAGGGCGTACGCGAACGCGGCCCCGATCAGCGCGAGGTAGGCGTAGCCGGCCAGGTTCGCGCCGGACAGCGACGCGGGCGGAGCGCCTTCGACGGCCAGCGCGACCGGGACGAGCACCAGGCCGGCCGCGACGAGCTGCCAGCCGGTGGTCGCCAGCAGGGGCGCGGGGGACGTCCAGCGCTTGCTCAGCACCACACCGGTGGCCATCACGACCGCCCCGCCGGCCGCGGCGGCGACGCCGATCGCGTCGAGGCGCGCGCCGGCCTGCAGGACCAGCAGGCTGACGCCCGCGACCCCGGCGACACCCGCGAGCACGGTGCGCCGGGTCAGGCGTTCGCCGAGCAGGCCGGTCGACAGGCCGGCGACCAGGAGCGGTTGCAGGGCGCCGAGGGTGGCGGCGACCCCGCCGGGCAGCCGGTAGGCGGCGATGAACAGCAGGGCGAGGAACGCGCCGATGTTCAGCGTCCCGAGCACCAGCGAGCGCCACCACCAGTCGCCCTTCGGCAGGCGGCGGGTGAGCGCGACCAGCAGTAGCCCGGCGGGCAGCGCCCGGATGACGGCGGCGAGCAGCGGCCGGTCGGGCGGCAGGAACTCGGTGGTGACGAGGTAGGTGGTGCCCCAGATGGCCGGGGCCAGTGCGGTGACGAGGACCTGTTTGTTTAGCACTAAGGCAGGTTACCTCAGCACTAAGGTAACTCGCTACTCTTTCACTTAAAGCTAAGGCATCGGTTACGCTGTGCCCATGGCCGACCACGTGGACCGGGTACTGGCGCAATGGCACGCCGAGCGCCCCGACCTCGACGTTTCCCCGATGGCGGTGATCGGCCGGCTGTCCCGGCTGAGCGCACTGGTCGACGCGGAGCTGCGCCGCACGTTCGCCCGCCACGGCCTGGACCGCGCGACCTTCGACGTCCTCGCGACGCTGCGCCGCAGCGGGCCGCCCTACCGGCTGACCCCGACGGAGCTGATGCGGTCGGCGATGGTGACGTCCGGGGCGATCACCCAGCGCTTGGACAAGATGGAGGCGCGGGGCCTGGTGGAGCGCACGCCCAACGAGGCGGACGGCCGCGGGGTGCGCGTGCGGCTGACCGAAGCCGGCGGCGAGCTGATCGACCGCGCGCTGCCCGAGCACGTCGAGACCGAGCACCGGATCCTGGCCGCGTTGGACACCGGCGAGCGCGAAGAGCTGGCCGCGACGCTGCGGACGCTGCTGGAGAGCCTGGGCGGCTCGGGCTCCTAGGAGATCTGCCGGACCGGCTCGCTGCCCAGCAGCAGGTCCAGGTCGATGCGGCCGCCCGCCGCGGCCAGCACGGCGTCGATCGCCAGGTCGACGTCGAGCTTGCGGCCGTGCTGGTCGGCGTAGGCGCGCATCAGGTTCCCGATGTGCCGCTCCGGGTTGCGCCACGACGGCCACCGCATGGACGCCTGCTTCGCCAGCTTCCCGAAGTCGGCCTGGCGCGCGGTCGCCTCCAGCAGCCACTCCAGGTAGACGCGCATGCCGTGGACGGCCGTGTGGCCGGGGTTCGCCACCGGGCCGTGGCCGGGCACCAGGGTGCGCGGGCGGAACGTGTCCTGCAGCCAGTCGAGCGCGTCGAGCCAGCCGGGGATCGAGCCGTGCACCGCCATCGGGGTGTCGCCGATGCCCACCAGGTCGCCGGTGAACAGCGTGCCCGAACGCGGCTCGTGCACCACCAGGTCGCCCGGCGTGTGCGCGACGCCCGGCACGGCCACGACGTCGACGGTCGCGCCGCCCAGGTCCAGCTCGTGCCAGCCGGTCACCGGCCGGACGGCTGCCGGCTCCGGCGGCTCGAGCACGCCCCACTGCGTGTAGGTGAAGACGTTGCCGTAGGTCTGCGGCCCGGCCTTGACCAGTTCCAGGCTGCCGGGAGCGGCCAGCGCGGTGCCGCCGTCACGCAGGGCGACGCCGAGTCCGTTGTGGTGTTCGCCGTGCGCGTGCGTGATGACGACCGTGAGCTCCTGGTCGCCGGCGTACTTGCGGACGTCGCGCAGCAGTTCCAGGGTCGCCTGCTCGGTGCCGCAGGTGTCGATCAGCGCGACGCACTCGGTGCCCTGGATCCAGCCGCTGTTCGCGACGAACCATTCGGCCGGGCTCTTCACGTACGCCACCACTCCCGGCCGCGCGTGCCGGAGCGGGACGATGTTCGATCTGACGGCCGGCATGCTTTCCTCCCCTGGACGGACGATGCGGTTAACGACGGTGACCGGGCCGGGTTGCGCGGATTCTCCCGGAATGTTTCCGGCAATTTCTGTCGGCTGACCGGTCGAGAATTTTTCGGATTCTCCGAAGTGCAAGGTCTTGACAGCCGATCACAACCGTCCATACTGGTATATACCTTTATGGGAGGGTCCGGGAGAAAAACCAGGGGGACTTCGCGCTCGTGGGCCGACGGAAGGTCTGAGGGGTCCTTCCGTCGGCCGCGCGAAGGCCGGTCACCGGCAGTGTTGACACAGATACTGGTACGAACCAGTATGTCTCCTGCCGTCCGGGAGGAGAAACATGACGGGGGCACATCTCCGGATCGACAACCGGCTGATCCACGGTCAGGTCACCGTCGCGTGGACCCGCCGCCTCGGCGTGCGCCGGCTGGTCGTCTGCAACGACGACGTCGCCGCCGACGACCTCCAGCGGATGCTGCTCCCGCAGGCCGCGCGGGGACTGCCCACGGAGGTGCTGTCGGTCGAGGCCACGCTGGCCACCGAAGCCGGCGCGGACGTCATGATCATCGTCAAGCACCCCGGGGACGTCTTCCGCCTCGTCGAGGGCGGGCTGCGGCCCGAGGTCGTCAACGTCGGCAACGTCGCCCCCCGGCCGGGTGATCCCTACACCATGGTCACCCGCTCGATCGCGGTCACCGCGGACGAGGCCGACGCCTACCGCAAGCTCGCCGCCGCGGGCGTCCCGCTGGTCACGCAACTGCTGCCGCAGGACAAGCCCGCCGACTTCGTCTCGCTGCTCGACCGGAAAGGGCTTTAGCTCCAGCATGCTCGTCGCGTTGGCCCTGACCCTGTGGGCGATCTACTGCACCTACGACGGGCTCGGCCCGTTCCTCATCTACGCCCAGCGCCCGCTCATCGCCGGCTCGGTGGCCGGGCTGATCACCGGCCACCCGCTGCTCGGCCTGCTGATCGGCGCGACGCTGGAGCTCGCGGCGCTGGGTGTCTACACCTACGGCGGCGCCACCATCCCGGACTACCAGACCGGCGCGATCGTCGGCACCGCGCTCGCCGCGGGTGCCGCCGGCGCTCCGGCCGCGCAGGCCGCGATCGGCATCGGTGTCGGGCTGCCGGCCGCGATCCTGCTCTCGGCGCTGGACCCGGTCGGCAAGATGGTCACCACCGGCCTGGTGCACCGGGCCGACGGCTACGCCGCCGACGGCAACGCCCGCGGCCTGGCGATGATCCACTGGGTCAGCCTGATCCCGTGGGTGGCCGTGCGTGCCGTCCCGACGTTCCTGGCCGCGCTCGCCGCGTCCGGCGGGCTGGTCAAGGACATCACGGCGAGCATCCCCGCCGGTTTCGTGCAGGGCATGACGCTGGCCGGGTCGCTGCTGCCGGCGGTCGGCTTCGCGCTGCTGCTCGGCATGATGGAGCTGTCGCGGTACTGGTACCTGCTGCTCATCGGGTTCGTCGGGTTCGCCTACCTGCACCTGCCGGTGCTGGGGATCGCGCTGATCGGCGTCGCGGTCGCGATGCTGTTCGTGACGCTGAAACGCGACGAGCCGGCGCTCGCCGTCCCCGAACCGGCCGAGGAAGCGGCCCCCGCGGAGTCCACAGTGGATCCAAGGCTGACGAAACAGGACCTGCGGCGGGTGTTCCGCCGGTACTTCTGGTCGAGCCAGATCTCCTGGAACTACGAACGGATGCAGGCGCTCGGCTTCGCGTACTCGATGGAGCCGGTGCTGCGCCGGCTGTACCCGGAGAAGGCCGACTACGTCGCCGGCCTGCAGCGGCACCTGCAGTTCTTCAACACCTCGGTGCTCGTCGGCGGCCCGTTGATCCTCGGCTCCAGCGTCGCGCTGGAGGAGGCGGGGACGCCGAAGTCGGCGGCGAGCACGAAGGTCGCGCTGATGGGGCCGATGGCCGGCATCGGCGACACCGTCGTCTTCGCGCTGTACAACAGCATCGTCTTCACCATGGGCGCGTCGTGGGCGCTGCAGGGCAACTGGCTCGGCCCCGCCTTCGCCGCCGTCATGGTGCTCGTGCCGTACGCGCTGGTGCGGCGCTGGCAGTTCGGGTTCGCCTACCGCGAGGGCAAGCGGCTGGCCGGGCACCTCGCCGCCGGTGCGCTCGCGCGCGTCGCCCAGGGGGCGACCGTGCTCGGGTTCGTCGTCCTCGGCGGGTTCATCCCGTCGATCGTCAAGGTCGTCACCACGCTGACCTACCGGCAGACCACCACGGTCCAGGGGCAGCCGGTGACGCAGTCGGTGGCGATCCAGGACCGGCTCGACGAGCTGCTCCCGTTCCTGCTCCCGGTGCTCGTGACCGCCGGGGTGTACCTGCTGACGGTCAAGGCGCGGCTGCGGCCGGTCTGGGTCATCGGCATCGTCGTCGTCGCGGGGGTCGTCCTGGGGTGGCTCGGCTGGTTCGCGCCATCGGCCCCGGCGAAAGGTTAGGAGTCCGCCATGACCGTCCCGATCATCCTCGCCGGCCACGGCCGGCTGCCCTCCGGAGTCGGGGAGGCCGCCGAGATGATCCTCGGCCCGCAGACGCGGCTGAAGGTCTGCGAGCTGAGCCCGCGCGACAGCCCGGAGGAGTTCGGCGCCCGCGTGCTCGCGCTGGCCGGTGACGCCGAGGGTGTGCTGGTGCTCGCCGACCTGCACGGCGGCTCGCCGTTCAACGCCGTCCGCACGCTCGCGGCCGGGCACCCGCGCCTGCAGCTGGTCTCGGGGCTCAACCTGCCGATGCTGCTGGAAGTCCTGCTGCACACGACCGACGACGTCACCGCGCTCGCCGGGGTGGCCCGCGCCGCCGGCCGCGACGGCGTCGTCGACGTCCTGGAATCGACCTGGTGACCGCCGCGCTCCTGCTCGCCGCGCAAGACGTCCGGATCACGCCGGGGCCCGGCCACCCGCTCGGCGGCTACCTGGCCCGGCACGGGGTCGCGACCGGCACGCACGACGACCTCGAGGCGTCACTGATCTGGCTGTCCACCGAGGACGACCCCGGCGTGGTGTGGGTGGCGCTGGACGCCCTCGCGGTCGACGCCGGGCTGACCCGCACCCTGGCCGACGCGGTCGCCGCGGCGGTGGGCATCGACCCGGACCGGGTGCTCGTCTGCGCGTCGCACACGCATTCCGGGCCCGAGGGCTGGACCGGCCCGCTGCACCCCGGCCTGCCGGGGCGGCGCGACGCCGGGCTGGTCGGCGGCATGGCGGAGAAGGTCACCGGTGCGGCGCTGCGGCTGCGCGCCGGCCGCGGCCGGGTCCGCGCCTGCTGGCACGCGGGTTCAACCGAAGCCGTCGGCGGCAACCGCTACCGGCCCGACGGGCCGCACGACACGTCGTTCGGCGTGCTCGAGCTGCGCCGCGACGACGGCACCCCGGCCGCGCTGCTGTTCGACTACGCCAGCCACCCCACCGTGCTCGGCCCCGACAACCTCGCCTGGTCGGCGGACTGGCCGGGCGCGACCCGCCGCGAGCTGGCCACGCTGGCCGGGCAGCCGGTCGCGGCGTTCCTGCAGGGCGCGGCGGGCGACGCCAGCTCCCGGTTCGTCCGCCGCGGCCGCGGCCACGACGAGGTCCGCACGCTCGGCGGCCACCTGGCGACGTCGATCGCGCGCACGCTGGCGGCGGTGTCGCCCCCGCCCGCGACGGCCGGCCCGGTGCGGCTGACGCGGTCGACGCTGCACCTGCCCTACCGCGACATCCCGACCCTCGAGGCCAGCTTGGAGCTGCGGCAGGTGGCGGAGGAGCGGTGGCAGCGCGAGCTGGCCCACCACGGCGAGGACCACCCGGCGGTCCGCATCGCCCAGACCCGCTACGAGGGCTGCGCGATGCTGGCGACGATGGCGGCGGGCGGCCGGCCGACGGGCTGCGCGGAGGTGCCGGTCAGCGTGGTGTCGCTGGGGGAGATCGCCTGGCTGCACACCCCGTTCGAGCTGTTCGCGTCCCTGGGCCTGCGCATCCGCCGCGGCAGCCCGTTCCGCCACACCCGGGTGATCGGCTACACGGACGGGTACCTGGGGTACCTGCCGGACGCGGACGGCCACCGCGACGGCATCTACGAGTCGTACGTGACGCTGTTCGGCCCGGAGGCCGCGGACGAGCTGGTGGAGCACTGCCTGAAGGTGCTGCGGGCGCACCAGGCCGGCTGCTGCGCCGGAGGAGAACCGTTGTCCTGAGCGGGGAACCCGGGGGTTGCCTTTCTCAGGAGGACGGGCTGCGCCGGGCCTGGGTGAAGACCGTGTAGCGATCGGCCCGGTACAGCGACCGGCCCGCCTCGATGACGCCGCCGCTCTGGTCGTGCAGCGTGCCTTCGATGATCAGGCACGGCTGGGTGGCCTCGATGCCGAGCAGGGCGGCGTCGTGGCTGTTCGGCAGGACCGCGGAGATCGCCGTGTCGTTCCACTCCGGGCGCACGCCCCAGCGTTCCTCGATCGTGCGGTGCAGGGACTGGGTCTCCCAGTCGAACAGCTCGATGTCCGGGAAGCGGTCGACGGACAGGTTGGTGCGCTCGACCGCGAACGGCTCGTCTTCGACGTAGCGGAGGCGCTCCAGCCGGAACACCCGCGCGCCCGGCGGCACGTTCAGCCGTCCCGCGATGCGCGGGCCCGCGCTTTCGACTTCGGCGTGCAGCACCTTCGTCTTCGGCACGACGCCGCGGGCCTGCATGTCCTCGGTGAACGAGGTGAGCATGTCGATGTGCGCGGCCTGCCGTTCGGCGGTGAAGGTCGCGGTGCCGTGCTGGCGGTACAGGACGCCGTCCGCGACGAGGCGGTTGACTTCCTGCCGCACGGTGCCGCGGGCGACCTGGAAGTGCTCGGCGAGAAACCGTTCGGACGGCATCAGCCGCCCCGGCCCGGCCTCCGTGGCGACGCTTTCCAGGATTTCGCGCAGCTGATCGCCCTTGGGCCGCCCCGGCTGCAGCGCGTCCGGAAGGCGCAGATCGCTCGCGGCGACGTGTTTCGGACGGGGCATGCCCTCAGTATGTCGCGCGACGCCCGCCGGGGTAACACCCGGCGCGGCTCAGCCGGTGGCCCGGTCCCCGAGCCGGTCGAGGAACTCCGCCGCCAGTGCCTCTCCCGTCACGTGCCCCACCGCGCGGTAAAGCGCTCGGGACTCACGAGCCGTCCCGGCCGCCAGCGTCGATCGGCCCGCCGCGGCCTGGACCGCCGCCAGTCCCAGCAATGCCTCCGCCTCCACCACCCGGAACCCGCCCGCCCGGGCCGCGTCCAGTGCCGTCCGGGCGTGTTCGCCCGCCTCGCCCGCGCGCCCGTCGGCCGCCAGGACCCTGGCCAGCGTGGCCGCCGCCTCGGCCAGCTGGCCCCGGAGGCCCGACTCCGCCGTCAGCGAACGAGCCTCGCGCAGGACCCGCTCCGCCGCGCGGAGATCACCCCGGCTCTCCTCCGCCCGGCCCAGCGCGATCAGGGCCGCCGCCTCCACCTGGCGGTCGCCGTCACGGCGGACGCACGCCAAGGCCGCCTCCGCCGTCGTCACGGCCGCGGAGTGGTCGCCGCGGGCCATCTGGAGGGCGCTCAGCACGTTCAGGGCGGTGGCCTCGCCGAAGCTGGACCCCAGGTCGCGGAACGCCTGCAACGCCTGGTCGAGGGTCTCTCCGGACTCCGCCAGCCGCCCGGTGGCCATGAGCACCCAGCCGAGGTCGGCGAGGTTGGCCGCCTCCCAGAACGCCAGGTCCTCCTTGCGCGCCAGCGCGATCGCCTCGACCAAGCAGTCCTCCGCCTGCTCCAGGCGGCCCAGCTGCCGGTAGTGGCAGCTCAGCGAGTTCAGCGCCAGTGCTTCGCCCGACCGGTTGGCCAGCTCGCGGAACAGCTGGATCGCGCGCCGGCTGTGCTCGACGGCCTCCGACAGCCGCCCCGTCCACTCCAGCATCGCGCCGAGGTTCGCCACCGCCGTGGCCTCGCACTGCCGCCAGCCGCACGCGCGGCTGGCCAGCACCGCCTTCTCCGAGTGCCGGATGCCCGCTTCGTGCTGGCCCTCGCGGAAGTACGCCCCGCCGATGGACAGCTGGACCAGCGCTTCGGCGGGCTGAGCGCCGTGGTCCTGCGCCGCGCGCAGCACGATCGGGGCCAGCTCGAGCCACTCCGCCCGGCGGCCGTGGTCGTGGAAGAACCGCCGCAACGCGTCGGCGAGGTACCAGGCGCCCGGGTACGGCCCGCGCGTCGCCGCCTGTCGCAGCGCCGCCGAGAGGTTCGGCACTTCGACGTCCAGCCAGGCTACGGCTTCCGCGGCGCCGGCGAAGACCACCGGGCTCGGCGCCGAGGGCGCGTCCTCGCGGGGGAGGGCCACGATCCGGGCGCCGAGCAGGGCGACGGCGGCGTCCGCGGCCGCGCAGTAGCCGGTGAACAGCCGCTCCCACGCCCGGTCGCGCGCGGGCTCGTCCTCCTCGGCGCGGACGCACTGCTCGGCGTAGCGGCGGGCGAGGTCGTGGAACCGGTAGCGGCGGGGTGCGTGCGCCTCCAGGAGGTTCGCCGCGATCAGCCCGCGCAGCCGCCGGGTCGCCTCCTCGACCGGCACCTCCAGCAGGGCCGCCGCGGCGATCGCCGTGAAGTCGGCCCCCGGCACCAGCGCGAGCAGCCGGAACGCCTGCCGCAGCCCCGGCGGCAGCGCCTGGTAGGACACCGAAAACGCCTTGGCGACGGCGCTCTCGCCCGCCCCGTCGAAGCCGAGGTGGGCCAGGGGATCACCACGCAGCTCGTCGACCAGCTCGCCGATGCTGGCGACGCCGGTGTTCGCCGCGGCGATCCGCAGGGCCAGCGGGTGGTGGCCGCACAGCCGGGCCAGCTCGGCGGCCGCTTCCGGCTCGGCGGCGGTCCGGTCGCCGAGCAGGGTGGTCAGCAGCGCACGGGAGTCGGCCTCGCGCAGCTGCGCCAGGCCCAGCGACCGCGCGCCGACGCGGGCCACCAGCTCGTCGAGCCGGTGGCGGCTGGTCACCAGCACCCGCCCCGACGACGGCAGCAGCGGCAGCACCTGGGTGGTGTCGCGGGCGTTGTCCAGCACCACCAGGGCCTGCCGGTCGGCCAGCAGCGACCGGTAGAGCTTGCTCTGGTCGTCGAGGCCCGGCGGCACGTCCCGCAGGTCGACGCCGAGGGTCCGGAGTAGTTGCGCGAGTGCGGCCGCGGGGGTGAGCGGCTCGTCGTCGGCGTCGAAACCGCGCAGGTTCACGTACAGCTGGCCGTCGGGGTAGCGCGTCCGGGCGGTGTGGGCCCAGTGCACGGCCAGCGCCGTCTTGCCGACGCCGGCGGTGCCGGTGATCACCCAGACGTCCCCGGGTTCGTCGAGCGCGGCCAGCTCCGCGGCCCGGCCGGCGAACCCGCGGACGTCCAGCGGCAGCTCGGCGGGCCGCGGGGTGACCGGGACGGCGGGCGGGACGGGTTCGCCCTCGCCGCGCAGGATCCGCATCCGCAGGTCCTGCAGGGCCTGGCCGGGCTCGATGCCCAGTTCGTCGACCAGCAGTTCGTGCGCCCGCGCGTACGTTTCCAGGGCCTCCGGGGTACGGCCGCAGCGGTGCAGCGCGAGCATCAGCGCGGCCCGCAGGCGCTCGCGGAACGGGTGTTCGTCGACGAGCCGCCGCAGTTCCCCGACCACCTCGCCGTGCCGTCCGGCGGCGAGTTCCTGCTCGTACAGCTCCTCCAGCGCGACGAGCCGGCGTTCGGCCAGCGCCGGGCCTTCGTACTCCGCCAGTGCCTCGCTGACCCCGCCGAGCGGGGTGCCCTCCCACAGCGCCAGCGCCGCCCGCAGGTGCGTGACGGCGTCCGCGCCGGAGGTCGCCCTGGCCTTGGCGACCTCTTCGTCGAAGACGTCGAGATCGCGGTCGCCGGGTGCGACTTCGATGAGGTAACCGGGCGCGCGCCGCACGATGACGTCGCGGCCGAGCAGCTTCCGCAGTTCCGAGATGTGCACCTGGAGCCGGCCGCGGACGCTCGGCGGCGCGTTTTCGCCCCAGGTCAGGTCGATGAGGCGGTCCTCGGTGACCACCCGGTTGGGGTTCAGCAGCAGCGCGGCCAGCACGGACGTCTGTTTCTGGCCGCCGGGGCGGACCGAGCCCGTGTCGCCGAGGACCGTGACCGGTCCGAGCAGGCGGTAGCGCACGAGATGCCCCCCGGAAGACGGACCGAAGCGAAACGGAAGTGCCGTGGTCAACCCTAACTGCGGGCAGGAAACGAGGGAGGCCACGGGTGGACCGAGACGACGTGCAGCGTCTGTTGTTCGTCTGCTTCCCGGACGCCGGGGAAGCCGCCGGCCGCTACCGGGCCTGGCGCGATCCGCGGATCGCGGTGCAGGTCGTGGAGCTGCCGGGCCGGGGCGAGCGCCGGGACGAGCACCCCTACCGGGACATGTGGCTGCTGGTCGAGGCCCTGGCCGGGGAACTGGCCGGGGCGCTCGAGAGCCCGCACGTGCTGTTCGGCGCGGGGCTCGGCGCCCTGGTCGCCTACCGGCTGGCCCAGCGCCGGGTGGCCGCGGGACTGGGGGTCTCGCGGGCACTCGTCGTGGCGCACCAGGCGCCGCCGTCCCGGGCCGCGCGGGCGGTGCCGGAGCAGGCGGGGCGCGCCGACGTCAGCTTGCTGGCCAGCGACGCGCACCTGCCGGTGGCGCCGCCGCTGCCGTGCCCGATCCGCGGCTTCGGCGAGCCGCACGTGATGACCGGCTGGGGGGAGCACACGAGCGCCGGGTTCGTGCTGACGCCGGCGCGGGCGCAGGACAGCGCCGCCCTGCTGCGCGACGCTGTCCTGCGGTCCGCCCACCTGATCTCCGCCATGGCGGGGCAGGGGCCGGCGCCGGCGCCGAAGCTGGCCGGGGCGTAGCCGGCGCTCGATGCCCCGCCGGGAATCGGCCGGTGGCGGCCGCCCGCCCGGGATGACCGGTGTGGAAACCTGACGACGGACCCGGTGTCCGACGCCCTGCACTGATTCCAGTCACAAAGTACACAAGCGCTGTTATGATTCGGCCGTGATGCGGCCGTGCCCCTGACCCGCGCCTTCGTCGACCTCACCCCGCTCCGCGTCTCGGCGCCGTTCCGGCGGCTCTGGGTGGGGCGCGTCTTTTCCGGTTTCGGCTCCCAGATGACGCTCGTCGCCGTGATGTTCCAGGTCTGGGAGCAGACCCGGAGCACCGTGTGGACCGGTGCCGTCGGGCTCGCCCAAGCGCTGCCGATCGTCGTGTTCGGGTTGTTCGCCGGTTCGCTCGTGGATCGGGTCGACCGGCGGAAGTTCGCGCTCGTCGCCACGACCGGGCAGGCCGTTTGCTCGATTTTCCTTGCGGTGCAGGGGTTTCTCGGTGACGTGCCGGTGGTCGCGGTGCTGGGGCTGGTGGCCGTCCAGTCGTGTTTCGTCGCGGGTGGCGGGCCGGCCGCGCGCACCTTCATCCCGCGGCTGCTGCCGCCGGAGCAGCTGTCCGCCGGGCTCGCGCTGAACCGGATCGCCTTCCAGGGCGCGATGCTGCTCGGCCCGGCGCTCGGCGGGCTCGTCCTCGGGTGGTTCGGCGTCGGCGGCTGCTACCTCGTCGACGCGCTCACGTTCGGCATGGGCTTCTACGGCGTCTTCGGCCTCCCGGCGATGCGGCCCGGCGGCGAGCCTTCGCGGCCCGGGCTGCACGGCGTGCTCGACGGGCTGGCCTTCCTCGTGCGGACGCCCGTCGTGCGGGGTGCGCTGCTCACCGACCTCGCCGCCACCGTGCTGTCCATGCCGATCAGCCTGTTCCCGCTGGTCAACGCCGAACGCTTCGCCGGCGACCCGCGCACGCTGGGCCTGTTCCTCTCGGCCGTGGCGGTCGGCGGAGTCGTGGCGTCGGTGTTCTCGGGGACGTTCACGCGGCGGTCGCGGCCGGGCCGGGTGATGCTCGCGGGGTCGGCGCTCTGGGGCGTCGCGCTGACGGGGTTCGGCCTGGCCCCGGACCGGTGGCTCGGCCTGGCCTGCCTGGTCGTGGCGGGGGCGGCGGACACGGTCTCGGTGGTCTCGCGGGGTGCGCTGGTCCAGCTGGCGACCCCGGACGCCCTGCTCGGCCGGGTGGCGGCGGCCGAGCAGATCGTCGGCCAGGCCGGCCCGGACGTCGGCAACGTGCGCGGCGGTCTCGTCGCGGGAGCGACGTCGGGAACGTTCGCGCTGGTCAGCGGCGGGGTGCTGTGCGTCGTGGCGGTGGCACTGGTCGGCGCGGCGACGCCCGGCCTGCGCCGGTTCACCACCCCCGCCGAGACCGCGGCGAGCTGATTCTCCGCGCCGGTCCGCGAATTCGACGAATTCAGGCGGCGGCGGGCCGGTGAAGCCGGAGGAATGCGTTCTGCCCGGTCGGCCGATCCGGCGGAACGCCGTCGGCGGCGACCCGCCATTCGTTGTCCCGCAAGTGGTTTCCGTGGATGAGCCGATCAGCCCGCAGCCGGTACGGCCGTTCGGCCCTGTAGTGCGGGAGCGGTGAATGGGGGTTCTCCGTTCCGGTCTCTCGGCGCTTCAATGGGCTCGGTGTCGGAGGTGGCGCGAATCCGGAATAGCTCGGACGCGGTGAACAAGAATTGACCGGAAATCGTTTTTGTGGCCGCGGGGTCGGCGCGGCGCGGGATGCTCCGCGATTCGGCCGACTCTTCCACTGGGGGCCGCGGTCGCTCCGGCGACGCGATCCGGCGTCCCGAACCGGGCCGTGGTGGCCGCTACCTGGGGTGGCAAGATCACGAAAACCGGAAGTCCGGCGTCGGTTTCTTTTCGACGTGTCCGTCGGCCCTGTCAGTGGGTTACCCGTTCCGCGTCTTGTCACTCTTTCGCGTGAACGTGACGTGACGTATTTCTCGGCAACACATTTGCGACCCGGGAAATCGTCATCTACAGTCCGGCTGATCACGGCCGAACGAGCCGTATTCCGTGATCCCGTAATCTTCTCCGAGGAGTGGCATGCTTCATCGCGCCTCGACCCGCCGGCTCGCCGTGCTCGCCCTGGTCGCCGTCCTGCTGACCGGGTGCAGCCAGCTGAAGAGCTCCTCTGCCCCCGGTGCCGTCGAAAAGCCGTCGATCCGGGTGGCGATCCTCACCACCGTCGACCTCGCACCGCTGTGGCTCGCGCAGGAGGGCGGGTACTTCAAGGCCGAGGGGCTCGAGGTGCAGACCGACGTCGGTACCAGCGGCCAGGAGACGCTGAGCCGGATGACGAGCGGCCAGGACGACATCGCGCTGTCCACCTACACCCTGTTCTTCCTGGCCAAGAGCAGTGGCAGTGCGGACGTGAAGCTGGTGACCGACGGCACGTCGGCGAGCCCGCGCAGCAACGAGGTCGTCACCGTCCCGAACTCGCCGGTGAAGACCGTGCGCGACCTCGAGGGCAAGCGGATCGCCATCAGCTCGAAGAACGCCGCTTCGGACGTGCTGACCCGGTCGGTGATGCGCGACCACGGCGTCGACCCCGCCAAGGTGCAGTGGGTTCCGATGCCGCTGCCGGAAATGAGCGGCGCGCTCGCGCAGGGCCGGATCGACGCGGCCTACCAGCCGGAACCCTTCCTGACCCAGGCCGCGCGGACCGCCGGCGCCTACCCGGTCATCGACGCCGCCAGCGGCAGTACCCAGAACTTCCCCCTCACCGGCTACGGCGCCACCGCCAAGTGGGTCCAGGACCACCCGAAGACGCTGCGGGCGTTCCAGCGCGCGATGCTCAACGCCACCCGCGCTTCGGTCGACCGGGCCCGGATCGAACCCCTCGTCGTCCGCAACGCCAAAGTGGACCAGGACGTCGCCAGCCTGATGGTGATGCCCGCCTTCGGGTCCAGCTTGGACGCCCGCCGCATCCAGCGGGTACCGGACCTGCTGCAGCAGCTGGGCGTGGTCCAGACGAAGATCGACGCCTCCTCGATGATCGCCCCGCAGACCGGCAGTGGCTGAGCCGGCGACCTGATCGCCGAAGGGGCGGGTGCGCATCGCGCACCCGCCCCTTTTTTTGCGTCACGGGGGTGCCGCCAGGGCTTCTCGCGGCTGCCCGGGATTTCGAAATTTTCGGACCACCCCGGTCCGGTCCGGTTTCGGCGATTCGCACCTTGACACGACCGCCGCCGCAGCCCACCCTCTTCATACCGACCGCGCGGTACGGATTGGTCCACATAGTGGGATAGGAGAGTCATCGATGACGCTTCTCGGTGAGGCACTGCCCCGCGAAGACCTGCTCGTGGTCGACGGCCTCACCGTGCGGTTCGGCGGACTCACCGCCCTGCACGACGTCCACCTGAGCGTCGACGCCGGCACCGTCGTCGGGGTCATCGGGCCCAACGGCGCGGGCAAGACGACGCTGTTCAACGTCGTCTGCGGGTTCGTCCGGCCCCAGGCGGGCCGCGTGCTGTGGCGGGGACGGCCGCTCGTCCGGCACCGCCCCGAACACCTCGCGCGGCTCGGGATCGTCCGGACGCTGCAGGGCCTCGGCCTGTTCCCCGGGCTGACGGTCCTCGAGAACGTGATGGCCGGCGCGGGCCGCCACGCCCGGACCGGTGTGCTCCCGGCTCTCGCCGGCGCCGGCCGGTCGGCGCGCGACGAAGCCGACCTGGCCGGGCGGGCCCGCGAAACCCTCGGCGAGCTGGGAATCGCCGACCTCGCCGGCCGGCTGCCCGGCGTGCTGCCCTACGGCGTGCGGAAACGGGTGGCGCTCGCGCGGGCCTTGGTGGCCGAACCCGACCTGCTGCTGCTCGACGAACCCGCGAGCGGGCTGTCGTCCGCCGAACTCGCCGAGTTGTCGACGTTGATCGTCTCGCTGCGGCGGCACATGGCCGTCGTGCTCGTCGAACACCACATGGACCTGGTCATGGAGGTCTGCGACCGCGTGGTGGTGCTGAACTTCGGCGAGGTGATCGCGGCGGGCAGCCCGGCCGAGATCCAGGCCGACCCCCGCGTGGCCGAGGCCTACCTCGGTGACCCCGCCGAGGAGGCGCCCGGTGCTTGAGATCGAAGAGCTGTCCGTGGCCTACGGCGCCGTCCGCGCGCTCGACGGCGTCGGCATCACCGTCGAACGCGGCGGGATCACCGCCGTGCTCGGGGCGAACGGCGCCGGGAAGACCACGTTGCTGCGCACGATCAGCGGCCTGCAGCCCGCCCGCGGCGGGCGGATCACCTGGGACGGCAAGGAACTGACCGGGCTGGCACCGGACCGGATCGCGCGCGGCGGCGTCGCGCACGTGCCCGAAGGCGGCGGCGTCATCACCGAGCTGACCGTCGACGAGAACCTCCGGCTGGGCGCGCTGTGGCGGCGGGACCGCGCCGACCGGGCCGCCGCGCGCCGGGAGATGTACGAGCTTTTCCCGGCCCTGGAAGAACGTTCGGCGAAACCCGCCTCCACGCTCTCCGGCGGCGAACGGCAGATGCTCGCCATCGGCCGCGCTCTGATGAGCCGCCCGTCGCTGCTGCTGCTCGACGAACCGTCGCTCGGGCTCGCCCCGCTCATCACCGCCCGGATCATGGGCATCCTGCGCGATCTGCGGGCCACCACCGGGCTCACCGTCGTGCTCGTCGAGCAGAACGCGCACTCCGCGCTGTCCATCGCCGACCGCGGGTACGTCCTCGCGCTCGGCCGGGTCGTGGCCGTCGACGCCGCGGCGGAACTGCTGGCCGACGACGGCCTCCGCCACGCCTACCTCGGTTTCTGAGGCTTCTGACCCACCCACCAGGAGGTGAACGGTCCGGCATGCAGGACTTCTTCGACCTGACCCTCGGCGGGATCTCGGCCGGCGCGGTGTACGCGGCGCTCGGGCTCGCCCTGGTCATCATCTACCGGGCCACCCGGGTGGTGAACTTCGCGCAACCCGCCCTCGCCCTGATCTCGACCTACCTCGCGTACTCGGTGACGAAGGCGACGGGCAGCTACTGGCTCGGCTTCGCCGTCGCCATCGTCGCCGGGACCGTGCTGGGCGTCGCCACCGAACGGCTGCTCATCCGGCCGCTGCGGCACCGCTCCGAGCTCAGCTCGATCATCGTCACGCTCGGGCTCCTGCTGGTGCTGCAGGCGGTCGCGGGCATGATCTGGTCCAACGAGCCGCTAGCGTTCCCGTACGCCTTCGACTTCCGCGGCCGGTTCTCCGCCAACGACCTGTTCGTCGTGCTCGTCGTCGTCGCCATCGCCGCGCTGGTACTGGTGGTGTTCAAGTACACGCCGCTGGGCCTGCGGATGCGCGCGGCCGCGTTCGCCCCCGAAGTGGCTCGGACGCTCGGCGTGCGGGTCGGGCTGATGCTCACCGCCGGCTGGGGGCTGGCCGCGGCCGTCGGCTCGCTGGCCGGGCTGCTCGCCACGCCGCCGTTCCTCTTCCCGAACGTGCTGGACGGCGTCTTCGTCTACGCGCTCACCGCGGCCGTGCTCGGCGGCCTCGACAACCCGCTGGGCACCATTGCCGGCGGGTTCGTCCTCGGCGTCGGGCTGTCCTATGTGTCCGGCTACTTCGGACCGGAGATGGTGACGATCGCCGCGCTGGTCATCCTGGTGGTCGTGCTGACGCTGCGGCCCGCCGGGTTGTTCGGCCGGGCCAAGGTGAGGCGGGTATGAGCGTGCGCACGGAAGTCCCGGAAACCCGCGTGAAAACGCCGAAGCGGCGCCGCACGCTGCCGCCGCTGCTCGTCCACGCGCTGGCCGCGCTGGGTGCGCTCGCCGTGATCGTGCTGCTGACCCTGGTCACCGACGAGTTCACCAACCTGCGCATCGCGACGATCGGCTACTACCTGATCGCCGTGGCCGGGCTGACCCTGCTGACCGGCCTCACCGGCCAGGTTTCGCTGGGGCACGGCGCCTTCATGTTCATCGGCGCGTACACGGTGGCGCTGCTGGTCCGGCGGGTGCCGTCGTTCCCGCTGTGGGCCGACCTGCTGCTCGCGTCGGTCGCCGGCGGCCTGGCGGGGCTGCTGGCCGGCGCGGCGGCTGCGCGGCTGCGCGGCCCGTACCTCGCCGGCGCGACGCTGGCACTGGCCGTCGGCCTGCCCGCGCTCACCCGGAAGTTCCCCGACTTCCTGGGCGGCAGCAACGGGCTGAGCTTCACCGTCCACAGCAGACCGGCCGGCGTCGGCGTCCCGGAACTGCGGTGGCAGACCTGGATCGTCTGGCTCAGCGTGCTGCTCGCGCTGGTGCTGGTGGTCAACATCGTCCGCGGCCGGCTCGGCCGGGACTTCCGCGCGGTCCGCGACGACGAGGTCGCCGCCGCGTTGAGCGGGATCGCCGTCGGGCGCACGAAGATCCTCGCCTTCCTGGTCAGCGCGGTGTGCGGCGGGCTCGCCGGTGGCCTGCAGGCGTTCCTGCTCGGCACCGCCGCGCCCGGCTCGTTCACGCCCGCGCTGTCACTGAGCCTGCTGGCCGCGGTGGTGCTGGGCGGGCTCGGTTCCCTGTGGGGCGCGCTGTGGGGCGCGGTCGCGCTCGTGTACTTCCAGGCCTGGTCCGAGGACCTCGCCGACGTGCTGCACCTGAACACCGACGTGGCCAACAACCTCCCGCTCGCGGTGTACGGCGTCATCCTCATCGTCGTCGTGCTCGCCTTCCCCCGGGGCATCCAAGGTGGCTTCCACCGGCTTGGCGTCCTCCTCCGTCGATCCGCGAACCAGAAGGAGAACCATGAGAAGCACTAAGCTCGGCGCGGGTTTCTTCGCCCTCGCCCTGGCGCTGACCGCGTGCGGCGGCGCGGGGGAGAGCGACGGCGGCGGTCAGCAGGCGGCCACCGATTCGGCCGTCGGTGTCACGAAGGACGCCGTCGTCATCGGCAGCCACCAGCCGCTCACCGGCCCGGCCGCGCCCGGGTACAGCAAGATCTCCGTCGGTGCCCGCGCGGTGTACCAGGCGATCAACGACGGCGGCGGGATCAACGGGCGCAAGATCGACTACAAGGTGGAGGACGACGGCTACAACCCGACGAAGACCGTCGAGGTCGTCAAGAAGCTCGTCCTGCAGGACAAGGTGTTCGCGATCGTCGGCGGGCTGGGGACGCCGACGCACTCCAAGGTCGTCGACTACCTGAACACCGAAGGCGTGCCGGACCTGCTGGTGTCCTCGGGCGCGCTCGCCTGGGACAACCCGCAGAAGGCGCCGATGACCTTCGGGTACCAGGTGGACTACACCCGGGAAGGCAAGATCCAGGGCAAGTACGTCAAGGACACCTTCGCGGGCAAGAAGGTCGGCTACTTCACGCAGAACGACGACGTCGGCCGTGACACGCAGGCCGGGCTCGACCAGTTCGTCAAGGACCAGACCGTCGTCCGGCAGGGCTACGACAGCGCCAACACCGACGTCACGCCCCAGTTGTCCGCGCTCAAGGCGGCCGGCGCCGAGGTCGTCGTCTGCGCGTGCATCCCGGCGTTCACCGCGCTGGCCATCCTGGCCGCCGCGAAGATCGGCTACCACCCGCAGTTCGTGGTCAGCAGCATCGGCGCGGACCCGGCGACGCTCTCCGGGCTGCTGCAGGACTTCGCCAAGCGCGGCGGCGCCAGCGTCTCCAGCGGGCAGCTGCTGGCCGGCCTGATCGGCACGGGGTACCTGCCGGACGTCGCCCAGACGTCGGACCCGTGGGTCGCCTACTTCAAGGCCATCCACGACAAGTACATCGCGAAGGAGCCGTTCACCAACACCGTCCTGTTCGGCATGGTGCAGGCCTACACGTTCGGGCAGGCGCTCAAGGCGGCCGGCCCGGAGCCGACGCGGCAGAAGATCGTCGACGCGATGAGCTCCGGGTCGCTGAAGGGCCCGGGCCTGACGCCGTTCGGCTTCTCGAAGGAGTCCCACGCCGGCTACACGGGCGCGTACGTGTTCAAGATCAACCCGGACACCTCGACGACGGTGATCCAGCCACCGGCCGTCACCGACCGTGGCACGGGCGCGATCACGCCGTACTCCGGTGAGCGGGCCACTCCGGAGCAGGTCAACCTGGTGAGCAAGTGACGACGGGCCGGCCCGTGGGCGCCACGGGCCGGCCCGTTCGCTCACATAGGGTGGCGACATGAGTGTCAGGGAGAAGGTCGTGCGGGCGGCGGTGCGGCTGTTCGCCGAGAAGGGCTTCGAGGCGACGTCGGTCCGCGAGATCGTCGAGGAAGCCGGCGTCACCAAGGGCGGGCTGTACCACTACTTCGAGTCCAAGGACGACCTGCTCTTCGAGATCTACGCCGCGATGCTGCGGATGCAGACCCGGCGGATGGTGACGATCGCCGAGTCGGACCTGCCGCTGCCGGAGCGGCTGCACGCGATCATCGCCGACGTCGTGGTCACGAGCATCGCCGACCTCGACGCGGCGACCGTGTTCTTCCAGTCGTTCCCGCTGCTGGAGAAGTCCAAGCAGGTCCAGGTGCGCGCGGAGCGGCGGACCTACCACGAGCGGGTCCGCGACCTGGTCGCCGAAGGCCAGCAGGCGGGCGTCTTCCGCGACGACGTCCCGGCGGACCTGGTGATCAACTACCACTTCGGCGCCATCCACCGGCTGGGCATGTGGTACCACGCCGAGGGCGAGCTGTCGGGGGAGCAGGTGGGGAAGCACTTCGCGGACCTGATGCTGCGCAGCCTGCGTCCTTAGTGGACTCCGCGGCTCGTGGCGGGCCCCGCCGGCGGAAACCGCTCGCCGAGCCGCCACCGCGGCCGGTACGGTCGGGGCGTGTCGAGTCCCGAAGCGTCCAGGGCAGGGCTGCCGGTCTTCCCGGCAGCCCGGTGACTTCCCGCATCCCGGAGTTCCCGGGTTCCCGGGGTGACCACGAAATCGTCCATCGATCTCGTGCTCCCTGGAGTTTCGTGTGCCCCTGTACTTCCTCGCCCTGGCCGTGTTCGCCATGGGCACGTCCGAATTCATGCTCGCCGGGCTGGTGCCCGGCATCGCCGCCGCGCTCGGGATTTCCCTGGCGCAGGCGGGCTACCTGACCGCCGCCTTCGCCGCCGGCATGGTCGCCGGCGCGCCGGCGATGGCCGCGCTCGCACGGTCCTGCCGGCGGCGCACCGCGCTGCTGGGCTTCTTGGCGCTGTTCGCGGTGACCCACGTGGCCGGCGGGCTGACGACGTCGTTCGCCGTCCTGCTCGGGACGCGGGTGCTGGCCGCGGTGGCGAACGCGGGGTTCCTCGCGGTCGCGCTGACCGCCGCCACCACGCTCGTGCCGCCCGGTCGCGAAGGCCGGGCACTGGCCGTCCTGCTGGGCGGCACGACGATGGCGTGCGTCGCCGGAGTGCCGGGTGGCGCATTGCTCGACGCGGCTTTCGGCTGGCGGTCGGCGTTCTGGGCGGTCGCCCTGCTCTGCCTGCCCGCCTTCGCCGGGGTGTGGCGGATCGCCGACACCCCGGCCGGGGCGAAGCCGTCGGGACTGCGTGACGAGCTGGCCGCGCTGCGCCCCCTCGCCGGGGTGTTCCTGCTCGCCGCGCTCGTCAACGCGGCCACGTTCGGCGTCTTCACCTACTTGGCGCCACTGGCCGCCGGCGTCGCACCGGTGCCGCTGGTGCTGGCGGCTTTCGGTGCGGGCTGCTTCGCCGGGGTCACCGCGGCGGGCCGGCTCGCGGACCGGTGGCCCGGCCGGATCATCGCGTTCGGTGGCCCCCTGCTGCTCGCCGGCTGGATCGCGGCGGCACTGGCGGCGCACCTCCCGGCGGCGCTACCCGGCCTCGCGTTCGTCCAGGGCGCGTTGTCGTTCGCGGTGGGCAGCACGGTGATCACGCGAATCCTGCACGGGGCAACGGGCGCACCGACGATGGCGGGCGCCTTCGCGACGGCGGCCCTCAACGGCGGCGCGACGGCCGGTCCGGTGCTCGCGGGGGCGTTGCTGGGAGCGGTGAGCCCGTTCTGGGTCGCCGCCGGGCTGGTCGCGGTGGCGATGGTGCTCGCGTCGGTGGTGCGCAGGAAGTTGACGCGGGTGCCTGAGGGGCCTGGTGCTGTGGGCGCCGGGCAAGTCCCGGGCCTGCCGGAGTGAGTCGCGGGGGCCGGTCCGGCGGCGGCAGGTTCCGCCGCGGCGCGGCCTTCGCGCGGACAGGTCTCGCCGCGGCCGGTTCGGCCGCGGCGAGGTCTCAGTGCCGGGCGAGGAGCCCCGTCACGGCGTGCCCGCTCCGGGTTGAGTCCTCGCCGCGGCCTCGGCTTGGTGCTGCCCAAGGCGTTCACACGGACACTCGCCGGTCCTGTCGTAGCGAGTACAGGGCAATCCCCAACCCGCTCAGGGTGAGTGCGGCAGCGACCAGGTAGATCGGCCGCGGGCCCCCGGTGTCGATCACCTCGCCGCCCAGCCGGCCGGCAAATGCCGCCGCCAGCTGGTAGCCCGATGCGTTGACCGCCACCGCCAGCGTGGGGGCCGCGCCCGCCGCCGTGATCACCCGGGTCTGCATGCCCGGCACGATCGCGAAGGCGAGCGCGCCCAGCACCACCGTCGACACCACCGTCGCGAGCTGGTTGCCGCCGGCCAGCCAGGCCAGGGCCAGCACGCCGGCCAGCACTGCGAGCAGGCCGGCCAGCGACGGCAGCAGCGCCCGGTCCGCCAGGCGGGCGCCGACGGTGTTGCCGAGGACCGCGCCGGCGCCGTAGCCGAGGAGGAGCGCCGGGACGGCTCCGGCGGGGAAGCCGCCGACCTCGGTCAGCAGCGGGGCGAGGTACGTGAAGACCGTCAGGACTCCTACGTTGCCGGCCGCGGTCAGCGCGATCGCCAGCTGGACCCGGCGGTCGGCGAAGACGCGCAGCTCACCGGTCACCGGACCGGTCGTCGATGACGGCCGGTCCGGGACGAACCGCAGCACCGCCAGCAGCGCCAGCGCAGCGGCGGCCGAAACCGACCAGAACGTCGCCCGCCAGCCGAGGTGCTGCCCGACGACCGTGCCCAGCGGCGCGCCGAGGACGATGCCGAGGTTCAAGCCCAGCGCCACCTTCGCCACGGCGGACGCCTGCCTGCCCGGGCGGGCCTCCGCCGCCGCCGTGGCGATCGCGACGGCGAAGAAGGTGGCCACCACCAGGCCGGCGAGCACCCGCGAAACCAGCAGGAGCGGATAGCCCGGGGCCACGGCGGAGGCCGCGTTCGCCAGCACGGCCGCGGTGACCAGCCCGATGATCAGCGGTTTCCGCGAGACCCGCGCGGTCAGCAGCGTGACGATCGGCCCGCCGGCGATCATGCCGATCGCGTAGGCGGTGGTCAGCAGACCGGCGGCCGAAAGCGGGATCGCCAGCCCGCCGGCGACGTCCGGAAGGATGCCCGACACCACGAATTCGCCGGTCGTGAGGCTGAACACGACGAGCATGAGGGAAAAGACGGCCACGGAACCCCCAGTTGGTTCGAGTTGTAATGATTCGAGCTAGAACTATCACAGTTCGAACCATGGGGTCTAGAGTTGCGGGCATGCCGAGCGAGGAGATCGACCGCGACGTCTGCAAGCTGGTCCACGGCCTCGCGCGCACCCTCGACAGCCACGTCCGCCGGGTCGCGGACGCCATGGCGCTCACCCCGAGCCAGGTGGTGGCGCTGCGCGAGCTGTCGGAGCCGATCACCGCGCGCGAGCTGGCCGCGCGCATGGCGTGCGAGGCCTCGAACGCGACGTTCGTGCTCGACCGCCTCGAGGAACGCGGGCTGCTCAACCGGCACCCGCACCCGACGGACCGGCGGGCCAAGCAGATCGTCCTCACCCCGGAAGGCGACCGGCGCCGGGCCGAAGCGTTGAAGCTGCTGGGCGACAGCTCACCGCTGGGATCGCTGCGCGCGGATCACCAGGAGGCGCTGCGGGATCTGTTGCGTGCCTTGGCTTCCGAGGACTGAAGGGGACGCCGCCTGCTGCGTCGAGAAGGCTCGTCGACGATCAGGAAGAGTGGCGCTCCGCCCGGCGGCGCCGGACGTAGTGGGTGACCAGCAGCGCGATCGCCCCGATCGCGATGCCGCCGGCGATCGTCCGCACCGGCAAACCGAGGCCCGCCAACGGGCCTGCCGCGTTGACCGCGGAACTGATCACCAGAACCAGCCACAGGAGAACCGGGCTCGGAGTACGCGTGGAAACGTTGTCGTTGTTCATGCCGGCAACGCTAGGGATTCGCGACGACGGCGAGAATGCCGTCCGCACCCGGATGCGGGGTGGTGCCTGCGCTACCCCGCATCCCGGCCGAGGTAGGCCAGCACCGCCAGGACCCGTCGGTGCCCCGCGCCTTCGTCGGACGGCAGGCCGAGCTTCGCGAAGATGTTCCGGATGTGCTTGAGCACCGCGCCGTCGCTGACGACCAGGAGCTCGGCGATCGTGCTGTTGTTGTAGCCCTCGGCCATCAGCCCCAGCACTTCGCGCTCCCGGGCGGTCAACGCGTCCAGGGGGTCCGCCGCGCGGCGGCGGGCCATCAGCTGGCCGATCACCTCCGGGTCCATCGCGGTGCCGCCCTTCGCGACCCGCTGGAGTGCGTCGACGAACCGCTCGACCTTGCCGACGCGCTCCTTGAGCAGGTAGCCGACCCCGCCGACGCCGTCGGCGAGCAGCTCGACCGCGTAACTCGTCTCCACGTGGGCCGACAGCACCAGCACCGGCAGCCCCGGGTGGATCTCGCGGGCGCGGACGGCGGCGCGCAAGCCCTCGTCGCGGTGGGTCGGCGGCATGCGCACGTCCATCACGACCGCGTCGGGGCGCTCGCCCTCGATGAACGCCAGGAAGTCCTCGGCGTTGTCCACCGCGGCGGCCACCTCGATGCCGGCCGTCTTCAGCAGCAGGGAGAGGCCTTCGCGCAGCAACGCGTCGTCCTCGGCGATCACGACCCGCATGGCAGCTCCACTCGCAGCACGGTCGGCCCACCGGGTGGGCTGGTCAGGGTGAGGGTTCCGTCGAAGGCTTCGGCGCGGCGGCGGATGCCGGCCAGCCCGCTGCCCCGCGACTCGTCGGCGCCGCCGCGGCCGTCGTCGCGGATTTCCAGGCGCAGCAAGGACGCCGTGCCGCCGAGCGTGATGTCCACCTGGGACGCGTCGGCGTGCTTGGTCACGTTGGCCAGCACTTCGGCGACGACGAAGTACGCGGCGGCCTCGACCGCGGCCGGGCGGCCCGTCTCGTACTCGACGGCGACGGCGGCCGGCACCGGGCTGCGCTCGGCGAGCGCACGCACCGCCCCGGCCAAGCCGCGTTCGCTCAGCAGCGGCGGGTAGATGCTGCGGACGACCGTGCGCAGCTCGGCCAGCGCGTCGGTCGCGGTGTCCTGCGCCTTGACCAGCAGATCGCGTGCTGTCGCCGGGTCGCGGTCGTACAGCTGGCCGGCGATGCCCAGCTGCAGCACGACCGCCGCGATCCGCGCCTGCGTGCCGTCGTGCAGGTCACGTTCGATGCGCCGCAGTTCGGCCCCGTGCGCCTCCAGCGCCGCCGCCCGGGTCGCGGTCAGCTCGGCGACCCGGTCCGCCAGCACGACGCCGGGGGCGGGCGCCAGCAGCTTCCGCGCGGTGCGGGCCTGCCACCGGGCGACCCGCGGCAGCTGCAGGGTGGCCGCGACCATGGCGGCGGCCACCAGCAGGTCCAGCCCGGCCCGCGGCCAGGAGTCCACCACGATCCCCAGCGAACCTTCGATCCCGCCGGGCACCAGCGGCCAGACGAAGACCGTGATCACCTGCTGGACCGCGCCGAGCGGCAGGCCGAACGCCAGCGCGCCGATGATCATGCCGGTCGCGGCGTGGATCGCGAGCCACGCGAGGTCGCGCCGGGTGGCCGGGTCCTTGAGCGGGGAGCCGTCGCGGTAGGGCTCGGGGATCGGCTCGCCGAGTGCGCGCGCGGCGCGGCGGCGGTCGACCCCCACGGGCCACCGCGCCAGCCGGATCGCCGGGGCCAGCGACGGGATCCCGATGCCGAACGGGCACAGCAGCAGGACGGCGAACAGCCCGGCGAGGGCGAACAGCGAGAGCATCGAGGTGCCGGCGCCGACCACCAGGTAGCGAACCGCCGACCAGCACTCGCGCAGGCGGGTCGTCACCCGGACAGTGTCCCACCCCACCACCGTGGTGGTGCTGGCGCTACCCCCGATCCACCCCTCCACGGGATCGAAGTCCCGGTGCGCGCGACCTAGTTTTCCTTGGGACGCAAAGAACAGTCTTAAGGGGACAGAGATGACCACAGCGAGCGCGTACGCGCTGGAGCTCAGCGGGGTGCGGAAGGTGTACGGCTCCGGCGACGGCGCGGTCACCGCGCTGGACGGGGTGTCGGCGGGGGTGGCGCGGGGGACGTTCACCGCCGTGATGGGCCCGTCCGGCTCGGGCAAGAGCACCTTCCTGCACCGCGCGGCCGGCCTCGACCGGCCGACGTCCGGGCGGGTGCTGCTCGGCGGCACCGAGATCGGCAGGCTCAAGGAACGCGAGCTGACGGAGCTGCGGCGCACCCGGATCGGGTTCGTCTTCCAGGCCTACAACCTGCTCTCGTCGCTGAACGTGCTGCAGAACATCACGCTCCCGCTGCGGCTCGCCGGGCGGAAGCCGGACCCGCAGTGGCTGCGGGAGATCGTCGACGGCGTGGGGATCGCGAACCGGCTGGAGCACCGTCCGGCGGAGCTGTCCGGCGGGCAGCAGCAGCGCGTCGCGATCGCGCGGGCGCTCGTCACCCGGCCCGAGGTGGTGCTGGCCGACGAGCCGACCGGCGCCCTCGACACCCGCACCGGGCGGCAGGTGCTGGACCTGCTCCGCGCGATCGTCGAGCAGATGGGGCAGACCGTGCTGATGGTGACCCACGACCCGGTCGCGGCGTCGGCCGCGCACGGCGTGCTCTTCCTGGCCGACGGCAAGCTGGCCGGCCACCTCTCGCACCCCACCCCCGAGCGGGTGGCGGAGCGGATGACGCACCTCGGGGAGTGGTGACCGTGCTGACCCTCGCCTGGCAGACCATCCGGAGCCGGCTCGGCGGCTTCGCCGGCGCCTTCATCGCGATCCTGTGCGGCACCGCCCTGGTGGCCGCCTGCGGCGTCCTCATGGAATCCGGCCTGCGTGCCGGCGTCCCCACCCAGCGGTACGCCGCCGCGGCCGTCGTCGTGGGCGGGGCGCAGACCGTGCGCCCGCCCGGCGCCGACGCTCTCTCCACCGAGCAGGTCGGCGAGCAGCCGTCGGTCCCGGCGGCGCTGGCCGGGCGGATCGCCGCGGTGCCCGGGGTGCGCGCGGCGGTGGCGGAGCAGAGCTTCCCGGCGCAGGTCGTCACCCGCGACGGGCAGGTGCTCGCCGGCCGGGAATCGCTGGGGCACAACTGGGACGCGGCCGTGCTGGCGCCCTTCACCCTGCGCGGCGGCGACGCGCCCGCGACCGGCGGCGAGGTCGTGCTGGACGCCGACCTGGCGCGCCGGGCCGACGTCGGCATCGGCGGGCAGGTGCGGATCACCACCCGGTCCGGGACGGTGCCTTTCAAGGTGAGCGGCATCATCGACGGCGGCTCGCGCCAGTCGGCGGTGTTCTTCACCCCGGAACGGGCCGCGGAACTGGCCGGACGGCCGGGTCAGGTGCACGCGATCGGCGTCCTCGCCGAGCCCGGGGTCGATCCGGCGGACCTCGCCGACCGGGTGCGTGCCGTCGCGGACGGCGCCGAAGTGGCCACCGGGGTCGAGCGCAGCAGCATCGAGTTCCTCGACGTCAGCCAGACGCGGCTGCTGCTGCTGGCCATCGCCGGTTCGTTCGGCGGCTTCGCGCTGCTCGTCGCGGTGTTCGTGGTGGCGAGCACGCTGGCCCTGACCATCAACCAGCGCCGCCGGGAGTTCGCGCTGCTGCGCGCGGTCGCGGCGACCCCGCGGCAGATCCGCAAGCTCATCGGGATCGAGACGACGTTGATCGCGCTCGTCGCCGGCGTGCTGGGCAGTGTGCTGGGCCTGGCGGTCGCCGGTGGGCTGCGGGACGCGTTCGCCGCGATCGGCGTGATCCCGGCCGACTTCGGGCTGGCGATCAGCCCGCTCCCGCTGCTGGCCGCGGTCCTGCTCGGCCTGGGCGCGGCGCGGCTGGCCGCCTGGGCGGCGTCGCGGCGGCCGTCGTCGATCCGGCCCGTCGAAGCGCTGGGCGAGGCCGCGGTGGAACGCCGCGAGCTCGGCCGGGGCCGCCTGCTCACCGGCTGGGGCCTGGTGCTGGCCGGCGTCGGCGGCGCGCTCGCCCCCTTGTTCCTGCGCGGTGACCTCGCCGCCGCGACGTCGTCGATGGCGACGCTGGTGATCGTCATCGGCCTGGCCGTGGTCGGGCCGCAGGTGACCGGGCTGGTGATGCGGTTCCTGGTCCCCGTGCTGACGCGGCTCTGGCGGATCAGCGGATACCTGGCGGGAGCGAACGCCCACGCCAACGCCCGGCGCGTCGCCGCGGCGGTGACCCCGCTGATGCTGGCGGTCGCGTTCGCGCTCGTGACGTTCTACGGGCCGATGGCCACCACGACCGCGGCCCAGCAGGAATCGGCGCGGTCGACGACCGCCGACTACGTGCTCACGGCACCGGGCGGGGTCTCGCCGGAGGTGGCCGCGGCGGCCGGCCGGGTGCCCGGGGTCGCGGCGGCGACACCGGTGGTCCGCACGTCCGTGATCACCGCGACGCCGGTGGGCGACAGCGTGGAGGTCCAGCGGACACCCGCGCAGGGCCTGGCGGGCGACCAAGCGGGGGCGGCCCTCGAACTGGGCGTCGACGCCGGGCGGCTCACCGACCTGACCGGGGACACCGTCGCGCTCAGCGGTTCGGAAGCCGACTGGCTGGGCAAGAAGCTCGGCGACGAGGTCGAGTTCTACTTCGGCGACGGCGTCCCGGCGAAGCTGCGGCTGGTCGCCACCTACACGCACGACCTGGCCTTCGGTGACTTCGTCCTGCCGGTCGCGCTGGCCCGCGAGCACATCGGCGGCCGCCTGGACGATTCGGTGCTGGTCCGGCGGCAGCCCGGCGCCGACGCGGGCGCGGTGGCTTCGGCGCTGAGTGCGTTGCCGTACCCGGGTTTGGTGCTGGCCCCGGCCGCGGTCACCACCGCTCCGGAAGGCGGGGAACGGCAGGCGCAGTTCTACCTGAACCTGGTGGCGGCCGGCGTGATCGTCGGGTACCTGGCGATTTCGGTGGCCAACACGCTGGTCCTGACGACCGCGCAGCGCGGCCGCGAGTTCGCGCTGCTGCGGCTGGTGGGCACGACCCGCCGCCAGGTGACCCGCATGATGCGGCTCGAAGCACTGGCCACGGTCGGGATCGCCGTCGTCCTCGGGACGCTGGTGGCCCTGCTCCCGTTGGTGTTGCTCAACTTCGGCCTCCGGAGCAACCCGCTGCCCGCCGGGCCGCCGTCCGTCTACTTCGGCATCATCGCCGGCGCGGTCCTGCTCGGGATGGTGGCGATCGGGGTGGCGACGTCGGTGGCGCTGCGGGCCCGGCCGATCGACGCGATCGGCCTGCGCGAGTAGGGAAAGCGGGGTGGGCCCGGCCGGCCCCCCCCCCGCCGCCGGGCATCGAAACATTACCAAAGTTATTTCCAGACCCCCAGAAACACAC
>NZ_JBHVXZ010000008.1:40900-141283 GCF_042881395.1 Amycolatopsis sp. NPDC058278
GGGGGCGGCGGGCCCCGGCCCTTCCACCGCTGGGGGCGTGGCGGTGTGGCATCCGGGGGGGGGCCCGGGCCGCCCCCCCCCGCGCCGCGGATCATCGAAACTTTCCGAAAGTTATTGCCTGACCAGCAGAACCACTCGCATGCTTTGGCCATCCTGGCTCGCTTGCCAGCCTCGACGAGGAGGAAGCATGCTCACCAAGAAACGCGGCCGCAGCAGGGTGTTCGCCGGCGGCGCCGTCCTTGCGCTGATCGCCGCATTCCTGCCCGGCACCGCCTGGGCCGACACGGTCATCACGACCAACCAGACGGGCAACAACAACGGGTACTACTACTCGTTCTGGACCGCCGGTGGCGGCTCGGTCTCCATGACACTCGGTTCCGGCGGGAACTACCGGACCAACTGGAGCAACGTCAACAACTTCGTCGCCGGCAAGGGCTGGAGCAACGGCAGCCGGCGGAACGTGAACTACTCCGGCAGCTTCAACCCCTCCGGCAACAGCTACCTGGCGCTCTACGGCTGGACGTCCAACCCGCTCGTCGAGTACTACATCGTCGACAACTGGGGCAGCTGGCGGCCGACCGGGACGTACAAGGGCAGCGTGACCAGCGACGGCGGCACGTACGACATCTACCAGACGACCCGCTACAACGCGCCGTCCGTCGAAGGCAACAAGACGTTCAACCAGTACTGGAGCGTTCGCCAGCAGCGGCGGACCGGCGGCACCATCACCACCGGCAACCACTTCGACGCGTGGGGCCGCGCCGGCATGCGGCTGGGCAGCTTCAACTACTACATGATCCTGGCCACCGAGGGCTACCAGAGCAGCGGCAACTCCAACATCACGGTGGGCTGACCATGCGCGTGTGGAGCACCCTCCTGGCCACGGCGGCCATCGCCGTGGCGAGCACGGTCGCCGTCACGCCGGCCCAAGCCGCCGCGTGCAACGGGTACGTCGGCCTGACGTTCGACGACGGGCCGTCGAACGCCCACACCCCGGCCATTCTGAACGCGTTGCGGCAGAACGGGTTGCGGGCCACGATGTTCAACGAGGGCCAGTACGCGGCCGCGTACCCGGCGCAGGTCCGCGCGGAGGTGAGCGCGGGGATGTGGGTGGGCAACCACAGTTACACGCACCCGCACCTGACCCAGCAGAGCCAGGCCCAGGTGGATTCCGAGATTTCCCGGACCCAGCAGGCGATTTCGGCCGCGGGCGGCGGTACGCCCCGGCTGTTCCGCCCGCCGTACGGGGAAACGAACGCGACGGTCCAGTCGGTCGAGGCCAGGTACGGCCTCCGCCAGATCATCTGGGACGTCGACTCGGGAGACTGGAACAACGCGAGTGTGGACGCGATCGTCGCGGCCAACGCCCGGCTCACGAACGGGCAGGTCATCCTGATGCACGAATGGCCGGCCAACACGCTGTCCGCGATCCCGCGCATCGCCCAGACGCTCGCCGGTCGCGGGCTCTGCGCCGGGATGATCTCACCGCAGACGGGGCGGGCGGTCGCCCCGGGCTGACGGTGCGGGAGGTGGCGCGGCGGTTGCACCCCGCCGCGCCACCATCCGATCCTCCACAGTGGATTGCCTGATGGCCGACCAAGGGTTGACCCCGACATTTCACCGGCCCGGTGACGGCCGGTCGGGGCCCTGCTCGGCCTGCTGCTGGGCCTGGCCGTCGCCGACGAAGGGCGGCTGGAGATCCTCGGGACGCCGGTGGGCCGGATCGCCCGGACAACGGGCAGTTGCTGCGGCGGGTGGAAGCCCGGATGGGCGACCGCCCGGACCCGGTGGTGGGGAGCTTCACCCCGGCGACGTCCGCGCCGCCGGGCTCGGTGGCGGCGTTCGCACGCTGAGCCGGAATCGCGTGCGCTTCAGCGGGCCGGGCGCAGGTGTTCGGTGCGCCAGTGCCGTCCCCGGCGGGGTGTTCGCCAATGCCGTCCCCGCCAGGGGCGCACCGGGCCGCGGGAGGCCATGAAGGCCGGCTGGTGCGCGGCGAAACCCTCCGCCGTGAGGCCCATCAGCACCGGGTACCGGACCTCTCCGCGGCGCAGCTCCGTGTCCCGCGGGCGGCCCTCCTCGCGGAAGCCCAGCTCTCCGTGCAGCGCCAGCGAGGCGAAGTTGCTCCCGTTGATGCTGACCTCGCACTTGCGGTACCGCCGCAGCTCGAACATGTACGCCAGCAGGACCGTGACCGCGTCGGCCGCGTAGCCGCAGCGGCGGTACTGGGGCCCGATGCCGACGCCGTAGCTGAAGTGGCCGCTGGCCGGGTCGGCCTGGATCCAGATCGACCCGACCAGCGTCCGGTTGTGCAGTGTCTCGATCGCGAAGTGGAAGTCGTCGCCCGCCGGGCCGCGGTGCGTTGCCCAGTGGCGGTAACCGCCGATCTGCCGGTCCGAATCACGGTCGAACCCGATCAGGGTGCGGTGATCCGCCGGGCGGACCTCCCGCAACCGCACCTTCCACCCCGCCCAGCTCATCGGCAGTGATGGTACAGCCCGATCACCAGTAGCACTGCGTGGTCATGTCGTCGAGCCGGACGAACCTGGACGAGCCGTTCGCCCCGATGATCGCCTTGACGAACACCGGGTTGACGCCGTTGAGGTTCCACCGGGCCGTGTTGACCGCCTGGTAGGCGCCGCTGCCGTTGAGCCACGGGTAGGTGCTGGACAGCAGGTGCCCGAAGGCGTCCCAGATCTCGATGCCGACCTGCGCCCCGCCCGCCGTCTGCATGAGGAACTGCGACGCGCACTGAGCATTGCCCGGCACCGAGTTCGTGGGCACCCAGAAGCCCTCGAACGCCCAGCCGTTGGTGGCGAACAGCCAGCCGTTGTTGCGGCCGGAGCGAGCGGTCCCGGCCCCGATGTCGAACCCGGCCGACGCGGAACCCCCGGTCGCGACCAGCCACGACGACTGCGGGTTGACCTCGAACCCGTCCTGGACCTGCGACAGGGAGGCGTGGGCCACCCCGGACGTGACGGCCATCAGTGCGGCGGACAGCGCGGCGGCGACGGTGACGCCACCCAGCTTGCGCAGGAGCCGGTTTCGTCCCCCGGAAAACGTTGCGGACATGTCGATCCCTTCCTCGATTCGTAGCACCCTCGCCTCTCCGAGCACGCGGGAAGGAGCGGTGATACATCCGGGTAACGACGGAACTGCCCGGAACGAAGGACAAGACACGATGAACCTGATGCCCCTGCCGGGCCGTGCCACCGGCGACGGCTTCCCGCACTGCCTGGCCGAGCTGCTCGAGCTGTGCCGGGTCCACCTCCCCGCCCGGACGGCGGAGGCCGGCGAGAGCGAGGAGGACCAGCGCGTCGTCCTGCGTGGCGCGCTGGGCAACCGGTACTCCGACTACCCCGACCTCCCGGAGCCGTTCTTCGCCGCGCTCGTGCGCGCCGCGGTCCACGACCCGAATCCCAGCTTCAACCGGCAGTTCGTCGAGCCGCTCCGCCGGGCGTTCGGGGCCCGCCGGACGCAGGAAGCGCTCCTCGAAGTCCTCGCCACCGGCACGAACCCGGAACGCGCGGGGGCGGCCCGCGCCTGGTACTGGGCCACGCTCGAGCCGCTCGACGACCTCCAGGACCGCTGGAACCGCGCCGCCCTGCGCGAGTTCGTCGCCAACGACGACCTCGACGTCCGCCGGTGGGTGCTGCCGGGGCTCACCCTCGACCCGGCCCGCTACCCCGCCGAGCTGCACCCGCTGGTCGCCGAGGCGGTGCACCTCGCGCGGACCCACCCCGACGGCTACCTCCGGCACCGCGTCGAGCTCCAGGGGGCCGACCCGGAGGTCTGACTGTCACAAGCTCCGGCCCGCCGGTGTCTTGAGGTCGTTCCCACCCCAGGACACCGGAGGACGAACCCATGGAACCCCGCATCGACCTGTTCACCACCGACACCGGCTCCCGGCTGGCGAAGCGGTTCGCCGGCCTCGGGCAGGTCATCGACCGGTCGCCGCTGCCGAAGCTCACCCGTGAACTGGTCAGCCTGCGGGCCAGCCAGATCAACGGGTGTGGCTGGTGCCTCGACATGCACGCCAAGGAAGCCGCCGCGGCCGGCGAGACGGCGGTCCGGCTCGCGCTCGTCGCCGCCTGGCGGGAGTCGACGGTCTTCAGCGAAGCCGAGCGGGCCGCGCTCGCCCTCGCCGAGGAGGGCACCCGGCTCGCCGACGCCGCCGAAGGCGTGTCCGACGAGACCTGGGCCCGGGTGCGCGAGCACTACGACGACGAGCAGGTCGCCGCGCTGGTCTCGCTGGTCGCCCTGATCAACGCCGCCAACCGGCTCGCCGTGATCGTGCACCAGAAGGGCGGGTCCTACGAGGCCGGGATGTTCGCCGCCGCTGCCGAACGCGGCTGAGAAGCCCGCTTCAGCAGCGTGGCGAGGACGGTGCCGAGCATGACCACCGGGGTGATCGCGATCATCGCCGACAAAGGTTACGTCTCCGCCGAACTGGACCGCTTCCTCACCGAGCGCGGAGTCCGGCTGATCCGGCCGTCCTACCGCCACCGGCCAACCCATCACCCGATCCCTGACCGCCTACGACCACTGACCGAGTTACGCATCAATCGTCCAGGGGACGCTGGTGCTCGCCCGGGGCGTTGGTGCCGGTTTCCGAACCCGAAAGCTGCCGGGCCGTGTTGACCAGCCCGACCATGCTGAACGCCTGCGGGGTGTTCCCCACCTGCCGCCCCGAGGCGGTGTCGTACTCCTCCGACAGCAGCCCCACGTCGTTGCGGAGCCCCAGCAGCTGCTCGAACAGCCCGCGGGCCTCGCTCGTGCGGCCGGTCGCGTGGAGGGCGTCGGCGAGCCAGAAGCTGCACGCCAGGAAACTGCCCTCGCCGCCGGGCAGTCCGTCGACGCCGCCGTCCGCGTCGGGGTCGTAGCGCCGGACGAAACCGCCGTGGGCGAGCTCGGCGCGGACCGCGTCCACCGTTCCGCGGACCCGGGCGTCGCCGGCCGGCAGGAAACCGACGCGGGGGATGAGCAGCAGGGCCGCGTCCAGGCCGCGCGAGCCGTAGAACTGGGTGAACGTGTTGCGATCGGCGTCGTAACCGTGGGCGCAGACGTCCTGGTGGATCTTTTCGCGCAGGGCCCGCCAGTCCTCGACCGGGCCCTCGAGGCCGTGGGCCGCCACCGTGTGCACCGCGCGGTCGATGCCGGCCCAGGCCATCACCTTGGAGTGGACGAAGTGCCGGCGCGGCCCGCGGACCTCCCACAGGCTGTTGTCCGGCTGGTCCCAGTGGCCTTCGAGGAAGTCGAGCAGCCCGCGCTGCAGGTCCCAGGCCGGGTGGGACGTCGGGAGCCCGGCTTCGCGGACGAGGTGGAGCCCGTCGAGGACCTCGCCCCAGACGTCGAGCTGGAACTGGTCCGCCGCGGCGTTGCCGACCCGGACCGGGGCGGCGCCTTCGTAGCCCGACAGCCAGTCCAGCGTCGACTCCGGCAGCCGGCGGGTGCCGTCGAGGCCGTACATGATCTGCAGGTCGGCGGGGTCCCCGGCGACCGCGCGCACGAGCCATTCCCGCCACGCGCGGGCTTCGTCGTGGTAGCCGGTGCCGATCAGGGCCTGCAGGGTGAAGGTCGCGTCGCGCAGCCAGCAGTAGCGGTAGTCCCAGTTGCGCGACCCGCCGAGCTGTTCCGGCAGCGACGTCGTCGCGGCGGCGAGGATGCCGCCGGTCGGGGCGTAGGTGAGGGCCTTGAGCGTGATCAGCGCGCGCCGGACCGCGTCCGGCCACGGCCCCTCGTACCGGCAGCGGCCGATCCACTCCGCCCAGAAGCGTTCCGTGTCGGCGAGCGCGGCTTCGGCGTCGGTGAAGCGCGGGCGCGGCCGGTAGGAGGCGTGGTGGGTGAGGACGAACGGGACGCGCTCCCCGGCGGCCACGGTGAACTCGGCGTGCGTGGCCAGGTCCTCGCCGTGCAGCGGCACGGGGGTGCGGACCCGGATCGCGTCGGGCCCGGCGACCGCGACGAACTCGCCGTCCTCGTTGCGCACCCAGGGGGTGACGGCGCCGTAGTCGAGCCGCAGCCGCAGCAGCATGCGCATCGGTACCCGGCCGGACACGCCTTCGACGATGCGGACGAGGTCCGCGGCTTCCCCGCGCGGCGGCATGAAGTCCAGGACGCGGACCGTGCCGTCGGGGGTGTCCCACTCGGTGGCCATGATCAGCGAGTCGCCGCGGTACGAACGCCGGGTCGCGGGACCGCCGCCGGCCGGGGCGAGCCGCCAGGTGCCGGCGTGCTCGTCGTGCAGGAGCGCGGCGAAACAGGCCGGGGAGTCGAAGCGCGGCAGGCACAGCCAGTCGATCGCGCCGTCGCGCGAGAGCAGCGCCGCCGTGTGCAGGTCGCCCAGCAGGGCGTAGTCCTCGATCGGGGCCACGGCGATCAGTGCTCGCCGTCGAGGTCGATGACGACCTTGACGTCGTCGTCGTGCGCTTCGAAGGCGTCGGCCGCCCGGTCCAGGGGCACCCGCCGGGTGATGAGCCCGCCGAGCCAGTCCAGGTCCGCGCGGCCGAGCGCGTCGGCGGCGGCCCGGTAGTGGCGCAGGTTCGCGTTGACCGACCCGATGACGACGTCGTTTTCGAGGACGAGCTCGCGGTTGATGGTCCCCGCGTCCACGGTGAGGCTCCGGCCGGCCGGGGAGACGCCGGTCAGGCAGACGATGCCGTACGAGCCGGTGCCGGCCATCGCGTCGAACACCAGCGAACCGACGCCGGTGGCCTCGAGGACGACGTCGGGCTCGAGCGACGGCAGCACCTTTTCGACCGGGTCGTGGTGGTAGGTCGCGCCCAGCGCCTCGGCGAGCCGGGGCTTGGGGCCGCCGGTGACGCGGTCGAGGACGTGGACGTCGAGGCCGCGCTGCACGCCCAGCAGCGCGCCGAGCAGCCCGATCGGGCCCGCGCCGGTGACCAGCACCCGCTGCGGCTCGAACCAGGCGCGTTCCCCGACGCGCTGGATCTGCTCCCACGCCTTCGCGACGACCGTCGTGGGTTCCAGCAGCATGCCGACGTCCCGCAGGCGGGGATCGAGGCGGACCGCGTAATCCGCCTCGACGGTCCACCGTTCGCTGCCGTAGCCGTCGATCTCCTTGATACCGCGCTCGGTGTAGCGGCCGTTGCGGCACATGTCGAACTCCCCGGCCGCGCACGCGCCGCACGGCACCGGGTCGGGGCGCCGGACGACCCCGACGACGAGGTCGCCCTCGGCGAAGCCGGCGGCCGGGGTGATCACCTGGCCGAGTGACTCGTGTCCCAGCACCAAGCGGTCCCGGCCGGGTGGCGCCCAGCCGTACTCGCCGCGGGCGATCTCCTTGTCCGTGCCGCACACGCCGAGGGCGAGCCCCCGCACGAGCAGCTCGCCCGGCAACGGTTGCGGCTCGGGTACCGTGCCGGTCCGCAGGGACCCCCGCTGTTCCGGCACCACGGTCAGTGCTCGCATCGCTCCGCTCCCTTCCGCGACGGCGGTGTCCGCCGGACGGCTCGGTCACGGTTTGACGCCCTTGCGCTCCGCAAAACATGCGGATGTGAAGCGATGAGCGGGCAAATGCGACGTTGCGGTGCAGAAAGGCCGGACGGGACCGGAACACCGGCCCCGTCCGGGTGACGGGCTCAGCCGGCGGCGACGATGCGCCACCGCTGGTTGGTGCTGCTGCTGTCACCGTATTGACCGAGGTCGGTGCCGCTGGCGGTGCGGCCCATGCCGTCGAGGTACTCGCCGGTGCTGCTGTTCCGGATGCGCACGTTGTTCGCGTCGGTCACCACCGACCACAGCTGGTTGGCGCTGCCGCTCGCGGCGTACTGGCTCACGACGGCGCCGTTGGTGGTGCGGCCCGCGCCGTCCAGGTAGAGGCCGGTGGCGCGGTTCTTGATGCGCACGCGGTTGCCGGCGTTCTCGATGACCCACTGCTGGTCGTAGCGGGCGGGGTCGCCGCTCGCCTGGCCGGTGCCGGAGCCGCTGGAGGAGCGCCCCAGCCCGTCGACGTACAGCCCGGTGGCGGCGTTGACGATCCGGACGTACGTGCCGCCTCCGTCGCCGATGCCCCACGCGTACCGCAGCCGGGTCAGCCCGCTGGCGTTCGACAGCGACAGCTTGATGCCCGGGCCGGTTCCCGCCTTGGTCGTCATGCTGTACCAGTCGCCGTCGCGCAGGCCCGGCCAGTACACGCTGCCCACGCCCAGGCTCCGCAGTTTCCCGCTGACGCCCCGGATGTAGTCGGCGAAGAACGATCCGCTCGGGATGCTGTAGTCGAGGGAGTCGTAGTGCACGCCGTTCTTGCTGCCGGGCGACATCGGGCCGCCCCACTCGGTGACGACGGTCCGGTCCGCGTACGCGCCGATGTAGCCGCCGATGTGGTCGGCCCACTCGGTTTCGCTTTCGTAGCCGGCGAAGAACGAGTAGTCGTGGGCCGCCAGCAGCGTCCCGTCGAGCCGCCGGTCGCCGCCGACCGCGGGCACGTTCTGGGCCAGGCCGGCGCCGTCGAGGATCACCCGGTCGCGGGGCACGCCGGGGTACCGGTTCAGCCAGGCGGTGTAGAAGTTGTTCAGGTCGCCCGCGCTGTAGGCGTACGGCTCGTTGATGACCTCGAAGTAGGCGTTCGGGTTGCTGCCGTACTTGGCGACGACCGTGTCCCACATCTGCTGGAACCGGCCCGTGTCCGTCGGCTTGCCCCCGGTGTAGGCCCAGTACGCCAGGATCACCTTGCCCTTGGTGAGCGCGGTGTCGATCGCCCCGGTGTAGGTGCCCCAGTAGCCGGAGACCGTCGGTTCGTTGATCGGCATCCGGACCGTGCTCGCCCCGGTGATCGAATACAGCTGGCCGACGACCTGGTTCGCCGTGGCGGCGGCCGAGGAGTACGTGTCCGAGGCACCGAGCCCGGAGACGTACAGCACGCCGTTGACGAAGTTGTCCCGCGTGTCGGCCCAGTTGACGCCCTTGAGCCCGGCAGTGGACGCCTGGGCCTGCGCCGGGACGGCGGTCAGCAGCCCGCCGGCGAGCGCGGACAGCGCCAAGAACCGCAACGCCGTGGACAGCGTCCTGCGGAGCGCGGAGTGGGTCGGTCTCATCGGCTCGTTCCTCCCGGATCCTGCGCAGCCGGAAAATGTTCGAGACCCTGGTTAACACCCGGCCCCGGCGAGCGGCCAGGCTTTCGAAGCGAAACGCTCAGGATCGGTCAGAAAAGAACACGGCGTGCCGCATTGAACAGAGCGAGCTCTGTTCAATGCGGCACGGCGCACTGTGGTCAGCCGAAGTCCACGTCACTGCACCACATGTACGTCTGGTCCTGATGCGAAGCCTGCCAGATCGTGAAGACGACGTGGTGTCCGCGGTAACCGCCGGAGGTCTGGACGGTGAAGGTGATGTCCTTCGCCGGGGCGTAGCGGCCGGTCTGCGTGACCTGGTCGAGGTTGCCCCAGCCGAGGCGCTGGGTGGTGGGGTCGTAGCCGTTCTTGCTGACGTAGACCCGGATGAAGTCGGCGCCGTGGCTGGCCTGGTCGTACAGGTGCATCGAGAAGGTGCTGCCGAGGCTGGTGGTGCGCCACTGGCCGGGGGTGTTCAGGGAGTTGTTGCGCGCCAGGCCGTTGCTGCACAGCTGCCCGTCGGGCGTCGCCCCCTGGAAGTTGCCGTGCAGCCCGTCCCGCAGGGCGCTCATCCAGTTCCACATGGTGTCGGCGTTGGCCTGGAAAGCCGCCCAGCACATGGGATCCTGCTGCTGCATGGCGGGGTTCGTGTGCTGGCTGCCCCAGTCCTTCCAGCACTGGTAGGCCCGGGTGGGGGGACTGACGATGGTCCCGTGCGCCGAGGCGGCGGGCACCCCGACGAACAGGCCGGCCAGCCCGGCGATGACCAGGGCGATCAGGCCCCGTCGTCCGGTAGCGGACCCGGAAAAGTTGCGCCTACGCATGGATGAGCCTCCATTCTCGGATGATCGAGCGGTGGTGGTTCATGTGGGAGCGCTCCCAGGGTGGCAGCAGCTTATCCCCGATCCGGACAAACTTCAACCAAAAGCCGAGCCGGAATCGTGGTTATTCCCCGCCGGAGTTCCGTTTCGAAAAGAACGTATTTCTCGCCGAAACTTTCGGAGTTCGTTGTTCGGCGGTGGACGACCGGCGACGAAGAGTGAGCCGAAGTCCGGGGTTACCCCCCGGGGGTTTCCCGATTGTCCCGGGCGGGCGTGGACCGCCGGTCACCTGGTCTTCCTCGTGGGGCTGGGATTCTTCGCCCACGCCTGCCGGACCATGTGGACGATCGCCGGCCGGACCCGTCTCGCCACCGCCGGGTTCCTCGCCGGGATCGCCGGCGGGCGGCGGGTGAAGCCGTGGGCGCCGGTACTGGTCCTCGCCGAGGTCGTCCTGCCCCTGCTCGACAAGAACTTCATCCCGCTGGGCGCCGCACTCCTGCTCGTCGCCTTCGCCTCGCTCCTCCGGCGCGGCGCCGTACCGCGGTCCACTTCGGACCCGGTCGCCCCGCTCATCGGAGGGTGAACACCACGGCGCGGGAGCCCGCCGGGCCGAGGGCTCCCGCGCCGGCGGTCAGCCCTTGGCGGTCAGCTCGAGCAGCCGGCCGGTGAGGTCGAGGTGCTCCTCGATGCTGCCGGTCAGGTAGGTGAGGTCCACGAAGGTGTGGTCCGGGGCCACCAGTTCGACGATCTTGGTGACCGACTCGGCGATGACCTCCGCGTCCGTGCCGGGGTCGGGGTTCACCCGCAGCGCCACCCCCAGCGCCTGCGGGTCGCGGCCGGCCCGCTCGGCGTCGGCGCGGAGCTTGGCCAGGGTCGAGGTGATCACGTCGGCGGGGAACTGCTCGGGCACCGACCAGACCGGGAGCCAGCCGTCGGCCCGCTCGGCGACCCGGCGCAGCGACTTCTCGCCGAAGCCGGCCAGGTGGACCGGCGGCTTGCGCACCGGCTTCAGGGCGACGTCGGACTCCGCGATCCGGTAGCCGACGCCCTCGTGCGTCACGGTGTCCTTCGTCCACCACGTCTCGAGCAGGTCGAGCAGGTCGTCGAGCCGCTTGCCGCGCTCGGACATCGGCACGCCGACGGCCGCGTACTCGTCGGGGGACCAGCCGATGCCCAGCCCCGGGAGGAGCCGGCCGTTGCTCGCGACGTCGATGCTGGTCAGCATCCGGGCGAAGTTGGCCGGCTGGTACTGCGTCGCGTTGATGGTGCTGGAACCGAGGACCGCGGTTTCGGTCACGGCCGCGGCGACGGCCAGCGCGGTGAACGGGTCCTGCGCGGTGTGGAACTCCTCGGGCATGGTGTCGTAGCCCGGGTACGGCACCACCGGGGCGACCGGCGACAGCAGCCGGTCGCCGACCCAGAGACTGGCCGCGCCGGCCCGTTCCGCCTCGCGCGCGTACCGCGCGATCCCGCCCGGCGTGGCCGCCGCCTTGCCGAACACCGGAAGGCTGAAACCAAGTGGCATTGCTTCTCCCCTGAAGAGTGAACGGACTCGTTCGGTCCTCGTACCACTACTACTCGCATCTAGTTGCGCCTTCAAGCACTTCCCGGTGCCCGGTCGCTGTGGCGCCGGATGCTCTGGGCCGCGGGGCGACGGCGGGCACGCCACCCACCTCGTGGAAGCGGCCGGGCGGACACACCTCGCGGAGCTTTCAGGCGGTCCGGTGCACCGCGAGCCAGGCGGCGCGGTGATCCGAATCCAGCCGGCCCGCGGCGGCCGCGGCGTTGTGGCCGACCGGTTCGGCGAGCCAGCCGGTGACGGTCTCCGCCAGCAAATCGGTGAATTGCCGGCCCAGGTCGGTCAGCTCGTCTCCGGCCCGGAGCTCGGCCAGTGCCTCGGCCACCGCTTTCCGCCACCGCGCGAACTCCGTTTCGGCGAACAGCCGGTCGGCCGGCGGTGCCGGGACTCGCCGCTGTTTCCGCCAGAAAGCCGCGACCCCGGCGAATGCGTAGCTGCCGTGCAGCAGGCCGCTCGCCGGCCTCGGATCGGTTCGCCACGGCGCGTAGTACCGGCGATCCGCGCCGGGCGAAACCAGCGGGAACAAGTCGGTCAGCCCGATGAGCTTGGTGTGCTGGAGCTCGTGGGTCAGGCTCGCGGCCGCGGTCACCGGATCGGCGGGCGGGGAAAGGAAGACGCACCCGAACGCCGCGTCGGCGGTGCCGCTCACCGGACTGGACTTCCCGCCGCGCAGGGGCGTGACCACCTTGATCGCCCACGGCAGCTCGTCCGCGGTGCCGGGGTGGTGGCGGCTGAGCACCTGCCAGGCCGCGCCGAGCGCCTTCTGCCACACGGCCGGGACCGCGGCGGTGTCCGGGACCATCGCGGGCGGCTCGTCCGCACCGGACCAGTCGTCCAGGAGGAATGTGACGGGCCGGTCCCGGGCGCCGACCGTGACGCGGGGGAGCGGGTACCAGTGGTCGGCCGACCGGCGCCAGTCGAGGGGAATCGTGACCGGCCCGATTCGCGTGCCGCCCGGAATCGGTGTCACCGTGATCCTGCCCGGCTCGGCGAGCAGGACCGTGCCCATTCCCGGAATCGCGACGTCGCGGCCCGGCACGTCGGCCGTCACCGGAACGCGGGCGTGGACGGCCGCGGCCAGGATGACCCGCTGGAGGCCCGGTACCGCGGGTTCTCCCCGGGTGGCCACTCGCAACGCCCAGGCGCCCACCGACGGGTGACGGAGCACGCGGCCGACGGACCCGGCCCGCGCTTTTTCCAAGCGAGCCAGGACGGCGAGGGCGGACGCCGCGGAATTCTGCGTGCCGGCCAGGTGCCTGATCAGGTGGAGGGTGCGGCTGAGCCGCGCGTCGGCGAGCAGGCGCACCACGGACGGGCCCCCGCCGCCCCGGGCGAGCGCGGCGAACTGGGCCCGCCGCAGGGTGAACGGGACCGCTCTCATCGGGTACCGCGCAACGCGCCGAGGTCGGCGGTGAGCCGGGCCCGGATGTGCGCGATCAATCGGTAGAGGTCCGCGCAGTAGACCGAGGGATTGTCGAAACCGCTGCCCGAGCGGTACCGGTGCGCCGGGAGCCCGCCGCCGCACACCCGCACCAGGTCGCACGCCCGGCAGCTCGCGCTCAGTGGTGGCGGTGCCGCACCGGGGAGTGCGGCGTCGAACGGATCCCGGTCCACGCGCAGACCGGTTTTCGCCACGTTTTCGGCAGCGGAGGCAAGAATGTCCGAGCGGCTGATCGAACCATCGGTTTCCACCACCAGGAACGGGGCCGACGGCGGGCCGCCCACACTTTCGACGGCGGACCGGCCGCCGAACAGCACGTGGATGATCTCCTCGAACAACCGCACCCCCGTTTCGCGCCGGTCCGCGCCGTACCAGCGGTCGAAGATGCGGATCAGCCAATCCGCGTACCGGCCCGCGCCCGGCGGTGGCGCGTCCCAGGTGTGGTGCGGGAGCAGGAAATCCACCCGGGGCGGAGAGAACTCCAGCAGGGCTTCGTAGCAGGCGACGGGATCGTTGCGCAGATCGATGGTGCACAGCACCCCGCGGTAGATCTCGCGGAAAGCGGGGGAATTCAGCCGCCGCAGCGCGGCCGCCGTGTCCGCGTGGCTCCCGCGCCCACCGGGCCCGCGGCGGTGCCGGTCGTGGGCGATCCGGTCTCCGTCGAGGCTCACGCCGACGCCGACGTCCAGCTCGCTCAGCACCTCCAGGGTGGCCTCGGTGAGCAGGGTTCCGTTGGTCTGCATCGAGAGCCGGACTCGGGCGGGCACCTTGTCCCGCAAGGCGTCCGCGATCCGCCGGACGAGCGGAAGACCGCCGAGCAGCGGCTCGCCGCCGTGCAGCAGGACAGCCAGGGTCGGCACGCGGTGCGCGGCGGCGTGTTCGGCGATCCTGGCGACGGTCCGGTCGGCCAGCTCCGGCGACAAGGCCCGCGGGCGAAGCTGCCAGCCGTGGTCGGCTTTGGTGTAGAGGTAGCAGTAGTCGCAGGCCAGGTTGCACCGGCCGTGCAGCTTGAGGATGAATTGACGAAATGCCAACGGGGCCGCTCGGACGATCTCCTCCATAGCGCCTCTTTTCCTCCTGATCAATGAAACACGCTCGTCCGGGTGATCGCGAGACCGCCGACGCCGATTGATCTTTCTGGCGGCAGCTCGATCCACCGAACGGTTCATCCTTCTCTGGAGTGACGGACGCCCGGTTATGATGGAAACCATCAGCGGCAGCACGAGGGGCGGCAGCGTCGATGGCCGACGAGAACCTGCTCGAATCCGATCTTCTCGACGTCACGGATCTCGACCTGGAGGCACTGCAAGCTCTGCCCGATTGTGTGTTGCGTTGTTCTCTGGAACGTGCGCTCGGTGCCGGGGAAGATTCTCCGGGCCGATACGATGCGCCGTACAAAGCAGGTCTGTGAGGCGCCGTGTAATACCCGGTCCTCTTTTCGCGACTGGAGTGTGATGAGCAGCCCATCGAGTACGGGGACCCCGGGAGCGGGAAGGCAGCCGAATGTGGCGGCCTTCCTCTCCGCGAAAGAGGGCTCGGGCTGCACCAGTACCGTGGCGAACCTGGCGTGGATCCTGTCCGCCGCCGGCCGGCGCGTATTGGTCCTCGATTGGAGCCCGGCAGGCACCGGGCAGCGCGAATTCCTGGGACCGTTCGCCTCCGAGCAGGTCGAGCTCCCGCAGCCACTGGCGAGGCAGCTGTGGCTCGCCGCTTCCCAGCCGTCGAACCCGCGCGAAGCCGGACCGCTGACCGCCGTGCGCTGCACCCACCTCGATCAGCCCGGGTACGTCGACGTGGTGACGATGACCGCGGCCGGCCCGGCCGTGGCCGCCGCGGCCGGCCTGCGGGAGCAGCTGCTCGCCGCCGGGTACGACGACGTCCTCGTGGACTGCCCGGTGGGGGCGGACGACCTGATGCTCGGCTTCGTCGGCGTCCTGTGCCGGTGCGTCGTCGTGTGTTTCGTGACGCGTGCCAAGGAAGTCGCCGAAGCCCGGGCACTGGTGGACCGGGTGCGGCAGGCCGGGCGGCCGGGACCGGCCGTGCTGCCGCTGGCGACCCGGTTCGGCGACCGGTTCCCCGAACGGGCCAAGCAGGCACGCGGTCTCATCGCCGCGGAGTTCGGTTCCGTGGTCGAGGAGCAGTCGGCCGTTCTCCACCTCGCCGAGGTGCCGGAGATCCCCGATCGCACCCACGACACGGTGGACCCGGTGCTCAACTTCGTCGTCGAAGAGCCCGGGGCGGGTGGGCGGCTGGAAGCGGGGTACGGGAGTCTCGCCACCGCGCTGACCGACGGGGTGCTCACGTCGGTGCCCGAGGTGCCCGACCTCGTGCGACGGCGCTACCGCAAGGCGTTCGGGCTGGCCGTGCCGGACGACGGCGCGGAGGACCGCGTGGTCGTCTCCTACGCCACCCCCGACCGGGCCTGGGCCGACTGGGTGAACGTGCACCTCCAGCGGGCCGGCGCGAGCACGCGGTTCTTCCGGGACGCGGAGCCGTGGCTGGCCGGAAGCGGCCGGCTCGGCCTGGTGCTGGTCGGCACCCCGGCGTTCGACGAGGCCGGGCTGGCCCCGGAGGTGGTCGCGCAGGTCGCGCGGGCGCGGCGGGCCGGGCTGCAGGTCGACGTGGTGATCCTCGCGCCCGGCGGGAGCGGGCGGACCAGCGACATGTTTCCCGAGGCGGCGACGATCGCGGGCGACTTCGCGCGGGACGGGCAGTGGCTCGTCACGCGCATGCTGCGGCATTTCGGCTTCGTCGAGCGCCCGGGGAGCAGGCCGGCCGAGGGTGACCGCATTCCGGGACGGGCGCGGAAGCTGCAGTCCCTGCCGCCGCGCCGCCGGGTGTTCGTCGGGCGCGATGCCGAGGTGGAGGGGTTGCGGGACCGGCTGCCGGTGGCGCGGGCGGGCCGGGAGGAGCTGAGCGGGCCACCCGGGATCGGCAAGACGGAACTCGCGCTCGAATTCGCCCACCGGTTCGCCGGCGACTACGACGTCGTGTGGTGGATCCCCGCCGCCGACCGGCAATCGGTCCTGCTCGCGCTGGCGAACCTGGCGGAACACCTGGAAGGGCCCGCCTCGGGAACCTACGGCAACACCGTGGCCCTCGATCGGCTGCTCGATCCGGAGTTCCAGCGGTTCCTCCTGATCTACGACAACGTCGAGGACCGGGCGGTGCTCGAAGGCACCGTGCCGGAAAGCGCGCACGGGCACGTCATCGTGACCGGGTCGGCGGCACCACCGTCGGCGATCGAGCTCGCGGAACTTTCCAGCCGCGACAGCGTCCGGCTGCTGAATTCCCGCGTCAACGGCCTCACGTTCGCCGATGCCCAGGAAGTCGCCGAAGCGGTGCGCCACCTGCCCCTCGCGCTCGAGCTCGCCGGGGCGTGGCTCAACGAGATGAGCGGCGCCGACCGCGGGGCGGGCTCGAGCGTCCTGTCCGCCGCGGCCTGGGCGGCCAGCCGGTTCCGCGCCCGGCTGGGCACTTCCGCCGACCGGGACGAGGATGCGGACACGACGGTCGCCCGGGTCGTCGACCTCCTCGTCGCCACCCTGGACGAATCGTCGCTCGGCCGGTGCACCGCCCTGCTCGCCCGGCTCTGCTCCTGCTACTCCCCGCACGGCATCGGGCTGGGCCTGGTCCGGTCGACCGCGATGATCGACCGGCTGACCGAGCTCGCCGCCGGCTCCGACGCGGACCTCCTCCGGCAGGACGCCGCGGAAATCGACCGGATGCTTTCCCTGGGCGCACGGCTGGGACTGTTCCGGGTCAGCTGGGCGCGGCCCGGTTCCCTGCAGATCCACCGGGTGGTGCAGGGGGGTGTCCGCCGCTCACTGGGGACGGAAGCCGAAGCCCGGTACCGGGCGGAAGCGTTGCGGGTGCTGGCGCGCTACGCGCCGACCGAGGTGGAGGCCGAGGAGAGCTACTACACCGAGCGCTTCCTCGAGCTGCACAAGCACGTTTTCTCCTCGCAAGCAGTGCGGAGCGAGGACGACGGGGTCCGGCGCTGGCTGGTCGCCCAGGTCCGGTTCTACTACCGCAGCGGCGGTACCCAGGTCCAGCGGGAGGCGCTGCCGTACGCGGAACAGGTGCTCCGCGACTGGACCGGGCGATTCGGCCAGAGCGACCTCCTGCGGATGCGGCTGGCGCTCCAGGTGGCCAACCTCCACCGCGCGGTCGGCAACACGGCCGAGGCGCTCCGCCTGGACGACGCGGTGCTCGGCAGGCTGCGCCGGCAACGCGGGCTCACGCACCCGCAGACCCTCTTCGCCGCCCGCGCGCGTGGTGGCGACCTGCGCAGCCTCGGCAAGTTCGCGGAAGGCCTCGTCGAAGACCTCAGCGCCTGGGACGGCTTGCGGGAGGCACTCGGCGACGACCACCCCGAGACGCAGATGGCGGCGAGCAACGCGGCCGGATCGCTCTTCCTCAACGGAGACCTGAAGCGCGCCCACACCGTCGCCACCGAGCAGTACGAACGGCGGAAGCGCCTGTACGGGAACGATTCCAGCGTGTGGTCCGCGCTCGTGACGGTCGGTGCTTACCGGCGGGAACTGGGCTACCGCCGGGACGCCGTCCACGTCCTGCGTGAAGCCATCGGGCGGTTGGCGGACCTCGAACCGAGGCTGAACCTGTACGAGCTCATCGCCCTGCGGCAGCTCGCCATCGCGGAGCGGACCGGCCCGGGCGCCGGCACTGCCGCGCACGCCGAAGGCGCCTGCAGCCAGATGGAGAAGGCGTACGCGGGGTACCGGACGCTGCTGGGGGACGACCACCCCGCCACGATGGGCTGTGCGCTGAGCAACGCGGCCACGCTGCGGGCGACGGGGACCGATCTCGCCGGCGCCGTGAACCTCGCCGAAATCGCGTTGGACGGCCTGCGGACCAAGGCCGGTTACACGCAGGACCACCCGTTCACCGGACTCGCCCGGCTGACCTTCGGCCTGGCGCTGGTCGCCGCGGGCGAGCACGACCGAGGAAGCGGCGAGGTGAGCGGGGCGCTCGACGTCCTGGTGTCCCGGCTCGGGGCGGCGCACCCGTGGTCGCTGGCCGCCGCCGTCGACCGGGCGTGGGCCCTCGCCGCGCGCGGGGAAGGCGAAGCGGCCGCGCGGCGCATCACCGAGGCCGGGCTCGCTTGCCGTGAGCACCTGGGAGACGAACATCCGCTCACCGCGGTCGCCACCCACGACGAGGAGCTGGCCAAGGCCGGGCAGTACCGCGGCTGGCGAGCGCACGACGTAGACATCCCGCACATCTGAACCCGGCCGGAGGAAATCGGTGGCTGTCCACGAGAACCACGCCGATCACGTCGGCGCCGAGTTCGATCGTGAACGAGCGGAGGTGACGGCGGCCGCGGAGGCGGAACCGGCGTTGAGCTTCCTCGCCCACTACCGGCGGGGGGTGTACGACTTCGGCGTCGACCGCCTCGCGGAGCCGGAGGCGAGTGCCTTGCGGGACCGGCTCCGGTTGCTGGGCAGGCAGTTCTGCCACCTCACGATGCGCCTCGACCGCATCCTCGCGGAGGCGCGCACGGGCGGGCTGATCCGGGTGGTCCTGCACGGAGGGAACGCCGCCGCGTTCTGCGACGCGGTGGTTCCCGACGCCCACTTGTTCGGGCTCGCGCTGACCCTCGGTGCGGACGAGGCGGAAGAGCGGCAGCCGATCCTCACCGAGCAGCCCGCGGTGCGTTCGGCGGACCAGGCGGTGGCGATGCTGGCCACCCGGCTGCGCGCCCTGGCCCAGCTGCCCACGGCGAACCCGGGCGGCTGGGAGACGACCGGGCGCGCCGGCCGGCAGGCCGCCGAGGACTCGGGGGAGACGGTGACCGAGATCCGGCACCGCACCGCGGACAAGCTGCCGGACGGAGAACTCGCCTTCGCCCGTGACTCGTTGCGCGAGTACATCCGGGCGCCGGATCTGCACTTCGTCGCGTTCTGCGCGAACTGCGAACCGGTGCTCACCTTCGACCGGCTGGCCGATCCGGTGCTGGGACCGTACTTCCAGCAGATCACCATCCCCGTGCGCCGCGCCTTCTACCACCGGCTCAGCCGGGAGGTCGGTGACGTGGCGGCGCGGTTCAACCGGACCGCCGCGGACGTCGTCGGCGGCCTCTTGGACCGGCTCGTGCTCGACGTCGAGCAGGGCGCCGTCTACTACTACCGGCTCGGGGCGGGCCGGTTCCTGATGGGGGTCACGCTGAACCAGGACGAAGTCAGCACCGTCGACGACCGGATGGCCGAACTGGCCCGCCGGTTTCGCCCGGTCGGAGTGGGATCGCGTGAAAAATGAGCCGGATCGGATAGTTCGGCTGGTCACCGCGGGTGAGAAGTCGCCATTGCCGCGGCCTGCGCAGTACGCTGGACGTTCCTCCCCGGCCCGGAGGTACCGATGATCGGAACACGACGCGCGCTCGCTCTGATTCCGGCGTTGGTGCTGGGCATCCTGCTGGCCGCCGGTACCGGGCTCGATGTGGCCCACTCACGGGCTTATCCCCTTGCGGTCACGATTCTGCTGGCCATCGGGCTGTACGCGAGCACGCACGGAATCGACGTGGCGGAATTCCGGACCCGGTGGAAAACGGTGGTCACCGCCGTCACGTTCGGGGTGATCCTCAAAGCGGCGTTGATCTCCGCCGTGATGTTCGCGTTCTACCGCGAACCGTACGTTTTCCTGCTTTCGATCGCCGTGGCGCAGATCGACCCGCTTTCCGTGGCCGCGGTCCGGGCGAAATCACGCATGTCGGAGCAGGGCAAGGCGTTGCTGGCGGCGTGGGCGGCGTTCGACGATCCGATCACGGTGCTGCTCACCGCTTACCTCACGGGCGTGCTCGTGCCGGGCTCGGGCGCGAGCCCGGCCGTCTTGCCCACCGGGCTCGCCGCGGCCGGGGTGAACTTCGCGGCGAACGCCGCCCTCGTCGTCGCGGTGTGGCTCGTCCGGCGGCTCGTTCTCGGCTGGAAGGCGCCTTCGCCGGCCGCCGTCCGGGTCCGCGCGGGCCTGGAAGTCGTGCTGCTCCTGGCGTGCGGGGCGGCCGCGGTCCAGTGGTCCCTGCTGCTGGGGCTGGCCGTCACCGGGCTTTTCCTGCGGCCCCGGTTCGGTGTGGCGCTCGACAGAGCGGTCACGGGGTGCCTGGTGCTGGCGGCGTTCGCGGTCGGGCTCGTCCTGGCCGACGGAGTCCGCATCGTACCGGGGATCGTCCTCGGCACCGCCGCGTACGGGGCGCAAATCGTCGTCGCGCTGGCGCTGACCGCGCCCCGGGTCTGGCGCGCGGATCGCATGCGGCTGGCGCTGGGCCAGCAGAACGGGCTGACGGCGCTGGTGCTCGCGCTCGTCCTGGAGCCCGTGGTGCCGGCCGCGGTGGCGACCGTGGGCCCGGCGATCCTGGTCGTGAACCTGTGGCACGCGGCCGCGAACGGGCTGTGGGACCGGCGGCACCGGTTAGCGCGGCCGAAGCCGGCTACGGCTGCGGAGCGGCCGAACGAAAGACCGCACGCAGAACACGCGGGCTGAGGTTCTCGACGACGTCCTGCACGTAGGTCAGCGAGGTCTCGCGGGCCCCGGCCGTCCGGCTGCGCGCGGCCACGCTCGTCAGCGGGCCGAGCCGGAACGCGGGCACCTGGCTGCAGATTTCGTCGTAGGCGCGGCACAACCGGTCCAGCTGGGCGCGTGACTCCGCCGAAGCCTGCGCCGGGGACTGGGGCGAATCCGCGGCCATCCGGCCGTACCACGTTTCGACCGCCGCGCGGAAGCCGTCCATGATCCGGCGCAGGACGAGAGCGGTGCCCGCCGCGGGGAAGAACTCGGTGCCGCGGGCCAAGGTCCGGAATTCGTCGATCGACTGCCGTTCGGTGGCCCCGAAGGCCCCGGTCAGGATGGGACCGAGCTGCACCAGGTCCTCGAGCGTGCCGGTGGCGTCGGTGAAGATCTCGCCGACGTGGTCGGGCAGCCGGTGCGGCGAGTCCGTGCTTCCCCGGCCCAGCGCGGCGAGGTCCTGCAGCACCGTGGCGAACCCGCGGGTGGAGGCCGCGGCGGCGTCGTCCAGCTGCTCGCTCAGCTGCTCGAGGAAACCGTGCAGACTGGCTTGCTGCCGGCTCAGCTGGGTGAACCGGAGCTCCAGGGCTGAAGAAGAGTCTCCGGTGAGCGCTTCGAGCCGGTCGTTGGCGATACCGAGGAGCGTCGCCAGCTGGTGGGGGAAGGCCGGATCGACGGAGCGCAGCAGTTCACCGGTCAGCGGCGTCCGCACTTGCTCCGCGACGGCGTCGTTCAGCACCCCGTTGATCACGATCAGGGCTTCCACCGGATCGTCGAGGTTGGCGAGGTCGTCGAGCCTGCGGTTCAGCACCTGCACGTCGCGCTCGTCGAGCACCGAGCGCGTCAGCAGGATCGCGCACCCGCCCGCCCGGCCGGGGAAGGTGACCCAGAAGTCGACCGGCTCGCTCCCCGGCGGGCCGAGCCGGTGCCGGCGGCGGAACGGCCACCCGTGGGCCGTGAGCACCCCGGTCACCGCCGCTTCGACGTCGTCCCCCGGCCGGGACCCGAACTGGCGGTGCGCGGCGCCGCGGATCATCGTCTCGGTGACCGGCGATCTCCGGTCCCCGCTCACCCGCGCGGCGTCGGCCCACGTGGCGTAGGTGGCCCGCAACAGCCGGATCACGTCACGGGCCTTGCCGCCGGACAGGTCGCGCACGTACCGCGGCGACTGCTCGGTGAACGGGGCGAGCCTGCTGTCCTGCGCCAGCTCGATGAACTGCCGGACCTCGTCCGCTTCCAGCGGATCGAGTTCGACGGTGTGGGCGACCCGTTCGAGCACGCTCGCCTGGAGAACGCGGAGGAAGTCGGGCAGGCCCACGAGCACGAGGCAGGCACCGGATTTGGAGAAGACCCGCATCAGCTCCTGGAACGCCGCTTGGACGTCCTCGTCCTCCCGGCGCTGCGCGGAGAAGACCTTGTCCATCTCGTCGAGCACCAGCACGAACCGGCCTTGGTGACTGCCGAACAGGAGCGCGAACACCCCCAGGGCCGCCAGTGCCGCGGTTTCGGTGTCGATCGCGGTGGTGATCCCGCGCTCCCGCAGGACCTCCGCCGGAGCGGCGCCGCTGAACCAGTCCCACACCGCGTCCTCGAACCCGCTGCGCAGCAGCAGGGTCAGCGCGGTGCCGAAGGTTTCGTCGTCGGTGACCTGGGCCAGGTTCTCGTGCACCCGGCGAAGCAGGGAACTTTCCATCAGTCCCAGCCGCTCCACCACCTGCTGGGGATTGAGCTCACGGTTTTCCAGCCACTCCAGGATGGTGCCGCTGAGCCCGGTGTCCTGCAGCGACGACGTGACGACGTCGATGTAGAAGTCGCTCACGCTGGTCCGGACGAAGTCCCGGTCGAGCCGCCGGACGAACCTGCGGTACAGGTCGACGAAGGTACTGGCGGTGGCCTCGAGGTACATCGCCCGGTGGGGATCGCCGAGCAGGATCCCGGCTTCCTGCACCAGCCGCAGCGCGAGGTGCGATTTGCCGGTGCCGTAGTCACCCACGACGGCGAGGACCGTGCCTTGGCCGGTCCGGGTGCGCTTCGAGTCGGGGGCCAGGCATTCGGACAGGTAGGCGAGGGCGCGGCGGACGGCGTCGGTCTGGATCGTGGGGTAGTCGTTGTCCGAGGAGTAGAACTCCGTCACCAGGGCGACGGCCATCGGCGAGTAGGGGTTCTCGAGTGGAGGCAGTTCTTCCACGCCTTCGCTCACCGCGCTCACTCCCGGCCGTCCGGCGGCTCTCGCCGGGCTTCTCTTTGCTGGAATTCGCTGATGTGTTGCTCGGTCACCAGCGTCGTGGGGCCGTACTCTAGTGGTTTTGTTTTCAGCAGTTCGTAGGTTCCGTGAAGCACGATCTGGAGTTGTGACACGGAGAGTAGCCGGCCCTCCAGCGAGTGCAAGGTCTCTTCGCTCATTAGAGGGTACTCTCCGGCCTGTGCGTGACGTGTAAGCCGATCGTTGGCAAAGCGGGCGAAATCGCCCTCCTTCAGCTTGCCGACGTGAATGCGGACCAAGCGACCGTAGTCCTTCAGCTCATTGTCGATCACTTTCAGGTGTTTGTCTTCGAAGTGGGCCGACTCGACCACGAACAGTGTCCGCTTGGACACCCACCCGCCGTAGCGGATCACTTCCTGGGCCAGTTCCGTCGACGGCAGCAGGATGACCAAGACGATTCCCCGGACCAGGGAGCGGCCGAGGTGGGGGTACACCCGGGCCGGGAAGGCGCGGTTCTCGACGAACCGGTTCAGGTCGGCGGGAACGAGGAAGTCCTCCCCCTCCAGTTGACCGACCACGTAATCGCAGACGGTGGTCAAGCGTTCGGTCATCGACAACGTCTGGCCGAGCAGGGCCGGTCGCGCGTCCACGATTTCGACTTTGAGTTCGCGAGCGGCCAAAGTTTTCTCCAACCAGCCCAGGCACCGGTTCGCGACCGCGGTCTTGCCGCAACCGGTGTCGCCGGTCACGAGCAGGAGTTTGCCGTCTTCGCCGGGGGAGCCGAGCGTCGCCGCCTGCTGCGTGAATTCCTCATACGCTTCTTGCGTGTGATCGAGGTCGACGTACAAGTCCCGGTGCTCGGGGTGCCGCCAGGGGCAGAGCGGCTGTTTCGGGTCGGTGAGCTTGGGCACGGCGAACGGGTTGTCCACGGTCCGGGCGGTCATCGCGCACCCCGGAGGATCCAGCGGGCCCGCAGCGGTCGTTCCAGCGCGATGGCCACGTCGAGCACTTCGTCCCGCTGGGAATCGAGTGCCGCCAGGAGGGTGCGCCGCCGGGCACGGGTGGTCTCGGACTGTTCGTACCAGTCCTCGGTCAGCGAACCACCGAACTCGCCGGTCGTGAGCCGGTCCCGCACCTGCCGGACGACCGTCCAGCGACGGTGTGCGGCCGCCGTTTCGGCGAGCCGGGCGACGAATTTCCGTCTCGATTCGCCGAGGGCGGCGTCCGGGTGCTCGGACGAGGTGTCACGCAGGTACTGGCCCGCGGCGTCGTGGAACTCCGCGTGTGCCGAACGCAGGGATTCGGCCTGGACACGTCCCCGGGCGACGCGGTCACGCCACGACGCCGCGAAGAAAGCGAGCACGGCACCCAGGACCGCGGTGAGGACGGGGAGCAGCGTGGCGAACTGGCTCGCCGCCGCCTGGTGGGTGGAGGCGTAGAGAGCCTCGCACGAAGCCGCGAAATCCGCCGGTCGCGAGGCACGCCACTCGCGCGGGGTGAGCGTGCGCGTGCCGTCGAGGACGGCCGTTCCGCTCGGGTCGGGCCGGGCGCGCCCGAGTGACACGCCGGCGTCGACCACCGCGGCGCGTTGCGCCGGGGAAAGGCAATAAACGATCGCCGCGTCGTCCTCGGCGTGGACGAGTTCGGGCCGGCCGGTCGCCAGGAGGACGATGAACAGGCAGAGCACCCCGGCTCGTCTTCCGGTGCCCGAAAGATCCACCTGCACCCCCGTGGGAACGACCGCCGACCACTTTACCGGCGGAGAGTCGTCGAACGGCCGCATCGCGTTACGTCCACCGGAGCGGAGTAGCGGGAGCAAGATCGCGGATTCCGGTGGCGCCGGTGAACCTGGCAAACTGTTCACCCACGATCGAGGGGAGCTGACGCCGGTGGCACGCCTTCACGTCGGCTGCGCGATGTGGACCCACAAGGCGTGGCCCGGGCGGTTCCTGCCGCCGTCGCTGCCGGCCAAGGAATGGCTGCGGGCCTACGCCGGCTGGTGCACCGCGGTCGAAGGCAACACCACCTTCTACGCGACTCCCGCCCGGGCCACCGTCGAAACCTGGGCGCGGCAAACCGATCCCGGTTTCCGGTTCGTGGTCAAGCTGCCCAAGGTCGTCACGCACGAGCGCCGGTTCGCGGGGGTCGAAACCGAGATGCGGGCGTTCCTGGACGCGATCGAACCCCTCGGCGAACGGGCGGTCCTGTGGACCCAGCTGCCCGGTTCGTTCGGCCCCGCGGACGTCGACGCCCTCGGCCGCTTCCTGCGCCGGCTCCCCGCCGGCCGCCGGCGCGCCGTGGAGGTGCGCCACCCCGGGTTCTTCACCGACGCCGGCTCGACGGCGCTGCTGGAGGGGACGCTCGCCCGCGCGTACGCCGAGTGGGTGCCGTTCGACACCACGGTCTTCTTCCAGCGCCCGCCGGCGAGCGAGGCCGAGCAGGATGCCTGGGCCAAGAAACCGCGGCTGCCACGGCGGACGCGGGCGCTGACCGACCGGCCGATCGTCCGTTACCTGGGCCGGGACTCGGCCGAGGAGACGATCGCGGGGTGGCGGCCGTGGACGGCGGTGGTCGCGGGCTGGCTGCGTGAGGGCCGGTCGCCGACGGTGTTCGTGCACACCCCCGACAACGACGACGCCCCGGCGCTCGCCCGCCGGTTCCACGACGACGTGCGCGCGCTGGTGCCGGATCTCGACCCCCTGCCGGAGCCGGCGCCGGTCGAGCCCGCGACCCTGTTCTGACGCGTCGATCCGGTCAGTGCCGGTGGGTCAGGCGCCCGTAGATTTCCCGGGGCTTCCTGGCCCAGCGCCAGAGCTTGGTGGCGAAGACGGCCTCGAGTTCCGCCTGGTACTGGTCGCGCTCCGCTGCCGTGCGGGCCAGCTCGGCTCGGAGCTGCCCGATCTCATCGCCGAGACGGCGGGCGTGGCGGGTGGCCGTCCCGGCGGACTCCTCCGCTTCGGCGCGCGCTGCCATCGCGGCCGCGAGGTCGTACTCGAGTTCGCCGCCCAGGGAGTCGCGGTAGCGGGCGTGGGTGACCGGGACGGTGAAGTCCTTGTCACGCGGGTCGAAGGACACCGCGATGAGGCCGTCGCCGCTGACGGATTCGCCGACGGTGTGCTCGGCGATGACGTGCGCGCCGGCGTCGAGCAGCAGCCGGAGGGCGTTCTGGTGGGTGAGCGGGTCGCCGGAGATGGTGTGGTGGTGGGTGGAGACGACCAGGAACCGCACCCGCCCGGCTTCGAGGTCGCCCCGGGCGCGGGCGAGCAGGACCGTCTCCGCCCCCTGGACGTCGGCCAGGACGAGGTCGACCCGGTCCAGGCCGGTTTCGGCCAGCAGGGAAGCCAGGTCGTGCTGGGGGACGTCGCGGACCCGCTGGTCGCTCTCGGCCTCGAAGGCCAGTGGCTCGCCGGGGTCGGCACCGAGCGCCCCCTGGACGAACCGGACGCGGTCGTCGTAGCCGTTGAGCGCGGCGTTGCGGCGGCCGACGTCGATCCAGGCGGGGTCCGGCTCGAGGCCGACGACCCGGCCGGCGGGGATGGCGTGGCAGAACCAGAGGCCGTAGTACATCCAGAAGCTGCCGAACTCGATCATGGCGGGTGCCCCGCCGTCGGCGGCCAGGCGTTCGAGTATCCGGTGGAAGACGATCTCTTCCTGCGGTTCGTGGTGGCCGCGCAGGGCCCGGATGATCTCGGACATCCAGGCGCCGTAGTAGCCGCCCTCCTCGACGAGCAGCCCGTTGTGCATGACCTGCACGCGGGTGCCTTCGTGGTCGCGGCACGTCCCGGCGTCGGCGACCTTCGGGATGACGTCGGCGTCGGTGCAGGCGACGGTGGCCAGCATGCGGCCGGCCAGCGCCGGATCGAACCCCGCGACGTCGGGAACCAGCCGCTCCACAGCACCTCCAAGACGGGAATTTCGCCGGTTCGAGCGTAGGACCTCCGGCCGGCCGCGAGCTGCGCGGCCCGGAGGCGGCGGTCGGCACCCCGTAACCGCGTGCGCACCATCCGCTGCCTGCCTCGAGAGATCGGATCGTTACGCAACTTCGGGTGGCCCGGCACGTCTTGGGGTTCGTGAGAATGATCCGCATCGCCGGACTCGGCCTGGGGGCCCTGCTGCTGGCGGCATGTAGTGGACAGACCGGCACCGTGGGGGCTGCGCAACCGGCCGGGGCGATCGGTGCGGCCGGAGCGACCGGGACGGCGACCGTACCCGGGGTACCGGCCGCGACCGTGGCGTTCCAGGGCGGGGACCAGCTGAGCCCGAAGGACCCGATCGTCGTCAAGGCATCGGGTGGCACGTTGCAGGCGGTCGTGGTGACGAACCCGCAGACCGGCAACGGCGTCAAGGGCGAGCTCTCGGCGGACAAGACGTCGTGGACCAGCACGGACCGCCTCCGGTACGGGTCCACCTACCAGGTGGTCGCGACCGCGGTGAACCAGGCGGGCGCGGCGACCGAGCAGCGCGGGGAAGTGCACACGGTCAAGCCGTCCGGGGTCGCGACTCCGGCGCTCTTCCAATCGGCCTCGGGCGATTTCGGCGTCGGCCTGATCATCGGCCTGAAGTTCGACCACGACATCACCGACAAGGCCACGGTGGAGAAGTCCTTCAAGGTGACGTCCTCGCCCGCCCAGGACGGCGGCTGGTACTGGGTCGGCAAGCGCGAGGTGCACTTCCGGCCCAAGGACTACTGGAAGCCCGGCTCGACGGTGAAGCTCGAGACCACGACCTTCGGCATGCCGATCGGGGGCGGCCTGTACGGCGGCCAGGACGTCTCGGCCAGCTACAAGGTGCACGACTCCTGGATCGCCAAGGCGGACGGCAAGACCCACCAGATCAAGGCGTACCACAACGGGCAGCTGGTGAAGACCGCGCCGACCAGCATGGGCAAGACCGCCGACACCCCGCCGCGGGGCGCGACGCCGACCTTCAACGGCACGCACACCGTGCTGGGCAAGGAGGCCAGCAAGATCATGGACTCCTGCAGCTACGGCGTGTGCGAGGGCGACCCCGGCTACTACAAGGCACCGGAGAACTGGAACGTCCGAATCTCCAGCGACGGCGAATACCTGCACGAGAACCTGAAGACGGTCGCTGTGCAGGGCAGCGACAACGTCTCCAACGGCTGCCTCAACATGAACACCGAGAACGCCAAGTGGTTCTTCGACAACTTCAACGTCGGCGACGTCGTCGAGGTCACCAACTCGGGCGGCCCGCAGCTGGCCATCAACAACGGCCACGGCGACTGGGCCATCAGCTGGACGGCGTGGCAGGCCGGCAGCGCCTTGCGCGGCTGAGTCCCGACCGCGGTCACCGGCACGGACGGTGCCGTGAAAACCAGTTCTGAACCTGGGGTTCTTCCCCGTACGGGTGGGCGAAGCTCGCAATGAGCCTCGCCCACCCGTACGGGTATCAGCCGTTCTTGCTCACGTTGCCGTCCTCGGCGGTGTTCCCGACGGCCCTCGCCAACCCTGGCCGGGTGCCCTCGGCAGCGGGTGCGGCAGAGCGAGGGTTGACCCCGCCGCAGCCGGGGTATCGCCGGAACGCGGACGTCTTCAGCAGCGAGGACGGAGAGCCTGGAAGGGTGGGTTTCTCATGCCCGAGCCGAGCGACGGCCCCGCCTCGCCGCCGCCCTTCTGGTCGATGGATCTGCGCGGTACCACCGCGCCGGCGCTGGTGGAGATCCGTCGCTGGGCGTCACGGATCCTGACCCAGGTGGATGACACCCACCTGGGTGATGTGCTGCTGGTGGCCACGGAACTGGTCACCAACGCCTACGACCACGGCCACGGCCCGCTGCAGGTCCGGATGAGCCACACCCCGGTGCCGTGCCGGATCCGGATCGAAGTCGACGACGAGTGCCCGGACCACCCGGTGCTCACCACGCCGTCACTCGAGCGCCTCGGCGGCCGCGGCATGCACATCGTGGACAAGCTCGCCCACGCCTGGGGCGTGCTCGAGCACCCGGCCGGCCGCAAGACGGTGTGGGCGGAAGTGTCCTGCGACGGGATCGGCGCAGTTCCGTGCGCGGCGGTGACCCGTTCCTGAGGTGGCGCTCCACCGCGACCACCGTCACCGCGGGGCACCGGCCGGCCGCCCGAGCTCCAGGGGTCAGGCGCCGAGGCGGCTGTAGAGCCGGCTGGCCAGGGTGCCGGCCAGCTGGTTCAACGCGGCGTGCGGATCGAGCTGCGCGAACTGCCCGAGCAGCTCCGCAGCCGCGTAGGCCTCGGCCTCCGACAGCACCGCCACGCACCGCTCCCGCCGTCCCCGCTCCAGGAGCCGCGTCAGCGCCTCGGCGTACTCCCCGAGGTCGGCGACCTCGGTCAAGCCGTACCGCTCCTCGAGCGGATCCCGGAGGGCCTCGTCACTCACGGTCGTACCCCTCTTCCTCACCGTCAGTCCACCACGCCGTCAGAAAATCTATGCCGGCTGGAGTAGACATTAGACGACGGGTGTGTGTAGTGTTCTTCTCGTAGCGAGAGAGACAACGTCAAGCAGGCGCGGGAGAGGACGTAACTACCCGCGAGGTGAGACAAGACGGTCAGGCAGTGCGGAGCCGATCACGGAACAAGGTTTCGGCTGGTGACCGGGAGCAGTAACAGCAGTATTCGTAGTTGTTCGTGCAAGTTTGTTCAGGCAAGTGCAGTGGCAGTACCGGTCAGGTGGCCGGAGCCGATCAGTGAACGGGGCTCCGGGCAGTGACCAGCGGCGTCAGCGTGCTGGGACCGATCAGTGGAAGGGTTCCGGCAGTGACGTCCGCGGCAGCAAGTGCAGTGGCAGTACCCAGTAAGTGGAAAACACAGGAGAGAAGGGATCGGGAGCATCATTGGATCGCCCGCAGCGGCTGGGCAGTAAGGCCGCGCGGGTGCCGCAGTCCCATCGAGTTCGGAGGTGGTGCTCGGTCACGAATGAGCGATCCCCGCGAGTTCCGGTTTTCGACCGGTCGCGGGTGCAGGAAGCCGGCGGTCGCGTCGGTTGACAATGATGAAACCCAACCCTTGAGGACCCCGGGTGCCGTGCGCGGCACCCGGGGTCCTTTGTGATGTGGAGGTGGAATGATTCCTGACCAAGCAGGACCGGCCGCGCCGGATGCGGCCGACAAGTTCGAAGACGAGCACTACCCGGCGTACACCATGGGGCGAGCCGCGGACATGCTCGGCACAACGCAAGGCTTTCTGCGCAGCCTCGACGAAGCCGGGCTGATCACGCCACAGCGCTCCGCCGGCGGGCACCGCCGCTACTCACGCCACCAGTTGCGTCTGGCCGCTCGTGTGAGGGAACTGGTCGACCAGGGCACCGCGATCGACGCCGCGTGCCGCATCGTCACCCTCGAAGACCAGCTCCACGAAGCCCAGTGCCTCAACACCGAGCTCCGCGCCCCGGCTGATCTCTCCAGCCCGGCCACGAAGCAGGAGTGACGTTCGTCCCCGACCACGTCCCGGGCACCTGGGCCGTGGTCGCGGCACCGGCCGGCGACCACCGTGCGGGCGCATGCCGGTCGCTCAGGAGGCGCCCGCCGGCGGTGCGGATCAGAGTGCCGGCTTGCCCGGCTGGTAGAGCCAGGTCTGGAAGAACGAGCCGAGGTTGCGGTGGGTCAGCCGCTCGACGAACTGGATGAACTGCCGCGTCGAGACATTGCCGTACCGGTGAGCCGTCGGCCACTGCGTGAGCACCTCGAAGAAGGCGCGGTCGCCGATCTTCATGCGCAGCGCCTGCAGTGCCATCGCGCCGCGGTTGTAGACCAGATCGTCGAAGATGTGATCACGTCCGGGGTCGGCGACTTCGCCGCTCCAGTCCTTCTCGTCGGCGTAGGCCTTCGCGAAGGTCTGCTGCACGGGGACGTTGTTGAACTTCTCCTGGTAGAGCCACTCCGAGTAGGTCGCGAAGCCTTCGTTGAGCCAGATGTCCGACCAGCGCACCGGAGTGAGGCTGTCGCCGAACCACTGGTGGCCGAGCTCGTGGGCGAGCAGGTCGCCGTCGACGTCGCTGGTGCTCTGGTCGTACACCGGCCGGCTCTGGGTCTCGAGGGCGTAGTCGACGCCGATGTCGGCGATGATGCCGCCGGCCGAGTCGAACGGGTACCGCCCGTACATCGAGGATTCCCACTGGATGATCTGCGCCGTGGTCCGGTTGAACACCTGGCCCTGACCGGGCTTGGTGTCGATCGACTTGCCGATCGCGGTGATGTTCGGCAGGCCGCCGGCCGTCACACCGCGGGTGACGTCGTAGTCGCCGATCGCGAGCATGCTCAGCTCGCTGGCCATCGGCCGGTTCATGGACCAGTGGAAGGTGGTCTGGTGATCGCGGGTGGTGGTGGGCCCGGGTTCGCCGTTGGCCAGCACGGTGAGCCCGGCCGGCACGGTGATGGTCTGGGTGTAGGTGGCCTTGTCGGTGGGGGCGTCGTTCACCGGGTAGTAGGTCGCCGCGCCGATCGGCTGGTTGAGCGCGACCGCGCCGTCCTTGGTGGTGACCCAGCCGGAGAGGCCCAGCGCCGGGTCGTCGATCTTCTGCGGGACGCCGGCGTAGGTCACCGAGACGACGAACGCGCTGCCCGTCCGCAGGCCGCGCGGCGGGGTGATCACCAGCTCCTGGGCGCCGCTGCGGGTGAAGGTGGCGTTCAGGCCGTTCACCGAGAGCTTGCTGATCGTCAGCGGTCCCTGGAAGTCCAGGTCGAAGCGGGACAGATCCTGGGTGGCCGTGGCGAGGATCGTCGTGGTCGCGTTGATGGCTTCGGTCCGGGGGTCGAACGCCAGCCGGATGTCGTAGTGGCCGACGTCGTAGCCGCCGTTGCCCATGTCGGGGAAATACGGATCCCCGGCGCCCGGGGCACCGGGGGAGTACCGCGGGGCTTGTGCCGGCGCCGCATCCGCTGCCGGGCTGGTCGCCGCCAGCAGGCCGGCGGACAGCGCGCAGGAGAGGAACAACAAGTGGACACGGCTACGGTTGGTGCCTCGCATTGGTCCTCCTCGGCCATCATCGACGCTGAAGCGTAGGACCGATGTGACACGCGGATCAAGCCTGTCGCGGACACCGCTCGCGGAGTTCGGTGGGTCGCACACAACGGATACCGCACCGAGCGGCCAGACGCGCACCTCCCCCAGCTTCCCGGCAGCCGCCGCCGAGTACTCACCACCCGGCTGCTGAAGCGAACCGGACCCACCCATCACGGCACGTGTCCATTGTAGACGCGACGGCCGCTGGGAAGTCGTCGGAAGAGGGCTCAGCGCCCCGCGAACCGGTGCAGGGCGTCGAGCACCGCCGGTGCGGGGGTGTTCGGGTGGTCGGCGTCGTGCAGCAAATGGTCCACTCCGGGCAGTGGCACCCGGCCCGGTCCGGCGGCGTGCGCGCGGCGTAGAGCGGCGGTCAGGGCATCCGTTGTGGCGCAAGGAACCTGGGCGTCCTTCGTGCCACAAGTCAGCAGCACCCTGGTCCCCGGCCGCAGGGCCGCAGCGGTGTCCGGCGGGTAGACGGCGTCGTCGCTGTCCACGAAGCGGCCGTTCGGCCCTTGGAAGGCCTCGAAGAGCTGGGCGACGGCGGGCGGCAGGTCGGTGGGGTCGACCGGCCGGTGTTCGCGCAGGGCGGTGACGGCGGCGTCGACCGCCGCGTCGACTGCGCGTTGCTGCTCCGGGGTGAGCCGGCCCTGCCGGGTCGCCTCGGCGATCTGGGCGTGCAGTTGCAGCGCGACCAGGTCCAGCAGGCGGATCGCCTGCGGTTGCAGCAGTGCCAGGCCGGCCGGGCGCGGGTGGACGGTGCCGCCGAGCAGCAGCGCGGTCATCGCGCCCTCGCTGTGCCCGACGACCATCAGCGCGCGCGGATCGGTCTCCGGCTGATCGCGCAACAACTCGTAGCCGGCCTTTGCCTGACGGACGAACGCCGGGTAGTCGAGTTCTTCCGGGTGGTCGCGGTAGGCGCCGAGCCCGGTGCGGCCGGTGCCGTACTTGTCGAACCGCAGCGTGGCGACCCGGTCGCCGGCGAGCGCGTCGGCCACTTGCGCCAGGGTGTTCGGGGAGGCGTGCGGTTGGTTGCCGTCGCGGTCGGTGGGGCCGCTGCCGGGGAGCAGCAGTGCGGCGCGCAGCCGCTGCCCGGCACGGTGGGCGGGGACGTGCAGGGTGCCGTACGTCGTCGTCCCGTCGACGGTGAAGACGACCTCGCGGTCGGCGGCGGGCACGAGGCCGGGCGCCGCCTCGGCCGGGGTGGCGGTCACGACGGCCAGCGACATCACGACCGTGGCGAGGTGGGAGAACATCCGCTTGCCTCTTTCAGCGCAGGGCGTTCTCGACGAGCGTGACGGTCTCGCGTGGATTGTCGACTTGGAGGACCAGGCGGGCGTAGCGCTCGTCGGCGAGTTCGATCACGACGGCCTTCGACGGATCCTTGACGTCCCAGAAGATCTTTTCGCCGTCGAGGTGGAAGGTGCCCGCCGTGATCACGCCGGGCAGGTGGGCACCCGGCGCGCGGACCCCCTTGGGGTCGGCGGCGATGCCGGGGTCCGCGGTCGCGCCGCGGACGTTGGCCAGCGAGATGGTCAGGCTGCTTTTGAAGGCCCAGAGCTTGTCGAGACCTTCGATCACGACAACGAGGTCGTTGCCGTCGATGTGGACCAGTGCCATGTCTGTTTCCTTGTCAGTGGGAAGAATCGAAGCGTTGGGTGAGCGCGGCGCCGACACCGTCGGGATTGCCGCGCAGGAGGATGCCCAGTGCGGCAGCCGTGAGGGCGGCGGCCAGGGCGGGGGAGAGGTCGAGCGCGTCGGCGATCGCCTGATCGATGGCGGCCAACGCCGCGGCCACCTCGTCGGCCACCTCCTCGTCGGCCGGCGCCCGTTCGACGGCCGCGAGCAGCAGCAGACCGAGGTCGGCCGACGTGACGAGCCGCAGCGCGGCCGCGGCATCCGCAGTCGCGGCGAGCGCTTCGGCCAAGGGACGGACGTCGTCGGCGAGGTGACGCCGCAGGGCGACCAGGTAGAGACCGCGCTTGCTGCCGAACGTCTTGTACAGGCTGTTGCGGTGCACGCCGAGGTGGGTGACGAGGTCGTCGACGGAAATCCCGTCGTAAGCGCGGCCACCGAACAACTTCACGGCGGCGCGCACCACCTCGTCTTCGTCGAACGCTCTCCGCCTGCCCATGCCATGAGGATAGACTTTTGAGGAACGATCAGTCAAGAACGATCGTTCCTCAAAATTTGGCCGACCGCCGCGACAGTCTCGGACCGCACTCCGTAACGGAAGCCGGCGGCGAAGCGACTCGTCCGGGGTGAGTGGATGGATTGCCCTTGTCGGCACCGTTGCCGGCACCTTGCTGGGCGGAATGCTCGGGTTCTGGAGCCAGCGGTCGGCTCGTCTCGACGCCGAAAGGCGCGAGCGACGCGAACGCGCCGATCGCCGCCGGGAAGTCCTTCGGCAAGCAGTCGATGCGCTGCTGGTCTCCGCGCAGGAGGTCGACCAGGTTGCCAACCACGTTCCCGATCGTGACCCCTCCGCCATCCATCTCCTGTGGCTGAACTACCACCGTCTCGCGATCATCGCCTCGCCGCAGCTCAAGAAGCCGGCGAGAGAATTCGCGGACGCACTGAACCAGGTGTTCTGGAACGGGACGCCGAACGGCGAAGAGGTGCCGGAGTACCTGCACGTTCTCCGTGAGCGTTTCGATGACGCCGCACACTGCGAGCTGGACGAGGCTGTTCCCGCCGATGGAGCCGTCGCAGCCACGAGGTAGGTCACCACGGTCGCGGCCGAACTCGAAGTCGGCGTCGACGATGATTGGCTTGAGCGCGTCACAGGTCTTGCCCATGACTTGGGGGCGTCGTGCAACATCGTGGCTGAGTCGGGCGACGTTGAAAGTCATGACCGACGAGAACCCGCCATCAGCCCCGGCCCCCGAGGTTCCTGCTCCACCGGCACTCGCCGCGCCCGTGCGGGCGGCGCGGTTGAGGGAGTTGTCGCCACAGGCAATGTTGGTGATCGCTGTCCTGATCACTGCCCTGACTGCGGGGGCGGTGGTGGTGTTGTGGTGGCTGGCGACCGCCGGCTTGAACGGGGCAGAGTTGGTGACGGCGCGGCTTGATGCGTTGAAGATCGGGCTGAGCGTCGGGGCGGGAAGCGGCGGCGTGGTCGCGCTGTATCTGGCGTGGCGGCGCCAGCGCTCTACCGAGGCTGATCTCGACAACCGGGAACGCGCTCTTTTTCATCAGCAGGAAGTGGCCGCGTCCACGATGGCTCACCAGGACCGGGTCGCTCGCGCCACCGAGCACGACGCGGCGGAGCGTCGGCTGACCGAGCTGTACCTCAAGGCGGTCGAGCAGCTTGGCTCCGTGCAGGCCGCGGTCCGCCACGGCGGCCTCTACGCCCTGGAACGCGTGGCGCAAGACAACCCGTCCCAGCGGCAGACGGTGGTGGACGTGATCTGTGCCTACCTGCGTAATCCGTACACCCCACCCCCGGAGGTCGGGGGACCTCGCCGATCGGGCGTGCGCCGCCCGCTGCTGCGATCGACGCATGTCCGTCCTGCGGCGATGCCCGTGCCCTCCCCCGAGTCGTCCCCTGCGTGGCATAACCGCCTGCAGGAGCGCGAAGTACGCCTAGCCGCCCAGCGCGTCCTTCGCCGCCACCTGCAACCCGGAGACGATCTCCAGCAGCCGCAACGCACTTTTTGGACCGATATCGACCTGGACCTCACCGGTGCGACACTCATCGACTTCACGTTCAGTAACTGCCACGTCGGCACTGCCTCCTTCAATGGGGCGACCTTCGTTGACAGCGCGGGATTCGGTGAGACGATCTTCGCCGGTGGCGCTTGGTTCGACCGGGCGATCTTCAATGGTGACGCTTGGTTCGACGGGGTGACCTTCGTCGGCGGTGCCGGGTTCACCAACGGGACCTTCGCTCGCCACGCCAAGTTCACGGGGACGACCTTCGCCAACGACGCCTGGTTCGGCTGGGCGATCTTCACCGAAGCCGACTTCAGCGGGGCAACTTTCACCGGCGGTGCCCTTTTTTATGGAGCGACTGAGCAGGGTTCAGCCTTCGACCCGGTCGAGCGATGAACTTGGCCGCACGGAAGAAGGCCGGCTGCCGAACCGGCTTTTCTTCACGTCCGGCGGTGACAACCCTGTCCCGCCAATACGTCCGGCTGCTCATGGAAGCCTATCGCGACGGATGCCGCTTCGAATGCGAGCGCGATTCGCCGAGCAACCGCGCCGCCGTGAACCAGCCCGCGTAGCGCTTCTGTCATGAGTCGTGTGCGAAGCGTCAGCGGAGTGGGGCTGGGCGATTCCGGGGAGCTGTGCGCCCGGGGACTTGAGCTGAACGCCTTCCGCGCCTGCGTGGCGACAACGCGAGTGGGACGTCAAAAGGTTGCCGCCGCGGGCCCTCCGAGTGGTCGTTTCGGGGTGGGCTGAAACGTTTCGGGAAAGTTGACTTTGCTCGCTCGCCGCTGGCACGTTCGGTGGGGATCGCCCCTGGGGGAGGCGGAAGGCCGCATGGCGAAGAGCGACGGCCGCGCCGTCTGCTGAACCAAGGCAGGAACGCCGTTCTCACACGCTGCCGATCGACCAAAACAGTCCACTGTGTACTCACGGCCGCAGTCCGTCGACTGCCGCGATGCACGGGAAATTCGAGAGGAAGTGTGTGTTCGTCATGAATCTGAGAGCCAGAGTTCTGGCCGTCATCACGTTCACGTTCGCCGCGGTCCTGGCCGTGGCCGCGCCGGCGCCGGCTGCCACGGCTCAGACCGTGGAATTTGCTGCTCCGGCCGGGAGTGGGCTCGCGCCCTACATTGCCGTCATCAGGCCCGTCACCGCCGAGCGGCTGGGCAACAGCTGGCACGAGGGGTGCCCGGTCGGGCCTGACCAGCTGCGGCTGATCACCCTGAGCCACCTCGGCTTCGACGGTGCCGTGCACCGGGGCGAACTGATCGTCAACGCCGACCGGGCCTTCGAGGTCGCCCGCACCTTCGCCGACCTGTACTTCGGGCGGTTCCCCATCGAACGGATGGAGACCGTGGAGAAGTACAACTCCGACGACGACGCCTCGATGGCGGCGAACAACACTTCGGCGTTCAACTGCCGGGCGATCACCGGTGGCACCGCGTGGTCGAACCACTCCTACGGCCGAGCGATCGACATCAACACCGTGCAGAACCCCTACATCTCCGGCAGCGGCGCGGTCTACCCGCCCAACGGTGCGCCTTACGTCGACCGCACGCAGAACGTGCCCGGCATGATCCACGCCGGTGACGTCACCGAGCGGGCCTTCACCACCCGCGGCTGGACCTGGGGCGGCTCCTGGGACACCCCGATCGACTACCAGCACTTCGAGAAGCCCTGACACACGAAGAAAACCGCCCAGGATCACCGCCGGACGGCTCGGCGGCGACCTGGGCGGTTCTCACTGGGGCCACCGATGAGGTTTCCCCGCCACGCCCGTCTGTACCTGTGAGAGCGACTCACGGAAGGCTGGCACGATGCGGAAACTGATCTTCGGCATGAACGTGACCCTGGACGGCTACATCGCCGCGCCCGAAGACGACATCGGCTGGAGCGAGCCGAGCGACGAGCTGTTCCGGTGGTGGCTCGACCAGGAGCTGGGGATCGGCTTGATGCTGTACGGGCGGAAGCTGTGGGAGGCGATGAGCTCCTACTGGCCGACCGGTGACCGGCAGCCCGGCGCCACCCCGGCGCAGATCGAGTTCGCGCGGAACTGGCGGGACACGCCGAAGGTGGTGTTCTCCTCGACGATCGGCGAGGTCGGCTGGAACACCCGCCTGGTCGCCGGCGACGCGGTCGCGGAGATCACCCGGCTCAAGGCCGGGGACGGCGGCCCGATGAGGGTCGCCGGCGCAACGCTCGCCGGCGCGGCCATGCGAGCCGGGCTGGTCGACGAGTACGAGATCGTCACCCACCCGGTCCTGGTGGGCGGCGGCACGCCGTTCTTCACGGCGCTGGACCGCTGGGTGAACCTGAACCTCGTGGAGACGCGGACGTTTCCCGGCGGCGTGGTGCTGACCCGCTACGAGACGAGGCGATGACCCTCGGCGACGCGGGCGTGTGATCACAGCGCCGGGGGCAGGTCCAGCCATGGTTTGCCGGTGGCGTCGAATCCGGTGAGCTCGGCGATCTTCCCGTCGACGATGTGCAGGACCGCGACGGCGAAGAGCCGGTGCTCCGGGTCGCCGGGGGTGCGGAGGTACAGCGCGGCGGCAGGCATGCGGTTGACCGCCGTGCTGATGCCGCGCCAATCGTCGTGGCCGCGCTGGAAGAGCCCGCCGGAGACCCACCCGTCCACCGCGTCCTTGGCCGTCCTGACCGAGGTCCCCCGCTCGGGCAGCATCGCGAAGCGCAGGTCGTCGCGCAGCAGGGACGTCAGCCCGTCGAGGTCGTTGCGCTCGTGGGCGTCGATGTAGGACTTCACGACGTCGCGCTCGTCACCGGACAGCTCGTGGGCGGCGGGGCTCCGCCAGTCGAGGCGGCGGCCGGGCAGCTGCTCGCGCATCGTCACGCGTGCCCGCTGCAGGGCGCTGGTCACCGAGGCGACGGTCAGCTCGAGGGCGTCGGCGGTCTTCGACGCCGGCCAGCCGAGGACGTCGCGCAGGATGAGCACCGCCCGCTGCCGCGGCGGCAGGTGCTGGACGGCGACGATGAACGCCAGCTCGATGGTCTCCCGCGCCACCACCGATTCCTGCGGGTCCTCGGGGAGCATCCGGTCGGGGTAGGGCTGCAGGTACAGCACCTCCGAGTCGGAGTCCGGCAGCTCGGACGGTACGGGTGTGCGGTCGTTGCGCTTGTCCAGGAAGTCGAGGCAGACGTTCGTCGCGATCCGGTACAGCCAGGTCCGCAGCGCGGCGTGGCCCTTGAACGTCTCCCGCTTGTTCCACGCTCGCAGGAACGTCTCCTGCGTCATGTCCTGGGCGTCCTCGTAGTTCGCGAGCATCCGGTAGCAGTGCACCTGCAGCGCACGCCGGTGGCGCTCCGTGACGAGCGCGAACCCCGCCGGATCGCCGGAGCCGGCCGCCGCGATGAACGTGGCCTCGTCGATGCCCAGCGGTCTGGCGTCGGTCATGGTCGGCAATCCTTCCAGCGGTACGAGGGGACTACCAGAACTGACGGTGTGGCGGAGGATTTCTGATCGGTGCGGCCGCTGACCCCGAGCCGTTCGTTGTTCAACGGGGGTGTGAGACGTAGGCGGGCAGCGCTTCGAGACTGTGGCGCACCGCTTCGGCGCCGTACTCGAACATCTGCCGCTCGTACTCGCCGACCGCGTCGAGCAGGTCCTGGGTCCCCTCGGTGACCCGGAGCAGGCATCGGCGCAGCAGGTCGGCATCGCGCAGGGCGGTGTTCGCGCCGTTTCCGCCGGTCGGGGAGGTGGCATGAATGGCGTCTCCGAGCAGGGTGACCGGGCCGCGCGCCCACCGCTCGCGTGGCTCCACCACCCGGATCGACAGCAGGGTGCTGTTGTCCGGGTCGCCCTCCTCGACAAGCGCCCGCAGGTCCGGATGCCAGCCGTCGATCCTGGACAGAACGGCCTCCTGCGGCGTCTCGGCGCCGAGTGAGCCGTTCGGGGGGAGGATCATGGCCCAGCGCACGTAGTCACCGACATCGGGCAGGGTCACCTCGGGTGCCAGTTCCTCGGCGGCCTGCTTCGGCGGAGTGCGGAACCGCATCGCTCCGAGCAACAGGCTCAGCCCGTCCCCGACGATCTTCGAGCCGAAGGCCCGGGACAGCCCGGCGAAGCGCTCTGTCATCGGTGTCCGGCCGATGACGAACCGGACGCCGGTGTCGGCCGGGACGGTCCGCGGCGAGAGCACCGCGCGGACGGCGGAGCCGACCCCGTCCGCCCCGACCAGCAGGTCGGCGGTGGTCTGGTGGCCGTGCGTGAACCGGGCTTCGACCCGGCCTTCGCCGTGGTCCAGCACGCCGTAGCCGGTCAGCGCGGCATCGGTGTGCACGGTGAGTCCGGTGAGCAGCAGGTGCCGGAGCACGTGGCGGTCGACGACGAGTCCGGACCGCGCGGGCCCGAGTTCACCGATCTTGTTCAGTTGCGGGTCCAGGATCAGCGGCTCGACGACCGCGTCGTCCAGGATCGCGTCCAGCAACGGGTGCCAGCGCCGCGGCAGGCAGCCGCGCAGCGCCTCGTAACCCACCGGGCTCAGCACGAGCCGGTAGCCCTGAAAACGTGCGGTGATCGCCGGGTCCCGCTCGTGGACGCCGACGTCGATGCCGGCGCCATGGAGGCCTTGAGCCAGGCACAGACCGCCCAGACCGGCTCCGATCACGGAAACCCGCATCGCACACCTCCCGAAGAGTGACTTGAACACTGCTCAATTTACTTGAGCACTGTTCAAGTGGCAAGGCCGGTGGCATGATCGACGGATGCCGTTGACTCCGGCGGTGGTGCTGGACGCCGCCATCGCCCACCTGGACGAGGTGGGTCTCGACACGTTCTCCACCCGCAAGCTCGCCGCTCGGCTCGGCGTGCAGGTGGGCGCGCTGTACTGGCACTACCCGAGCAAGCAAGCGCTGCTGGACGCGGCGGCCGAGCGCATCATCGGCGAGGCGTGTGCCGTCCCGGCCCCGGACGAGGACTGGCCGGAGCAGGCCGGCGCGATGATTCGGGCTCTGAGGGCCGCGATGCTCGCGCACACCGACGGTGCCCGGCTCATCGTCGAGATGGGCGAACCCGGCCCCATGGCGCAGGCCTTCATCGAACGGCTGCGCCGGCTGTTCACGGACGTGGGAATGGACGGGCCGACCGCCGAGGCCGCCGCCGACGTGCTCACCAGCTACCTCAACGGCTACACGATCGAAGAACAGGCCCACAAGCGTGGCCACCAGCGCGCTGAAGCGGACAGCAGGTTCGCCTTCGGCCTGAACCTGGTGCTCGCCGGGCTGCGCACCATTCCCACGGCTGTCTGAGCACCGGTCCGCCGCGAACCCGGGCTCGGCCGAAGGTCGGGGCCATCGGGCCGCGGGCCGAGCGGTGGCCAATGGGCTAGGCCCGCAGCGTCTCCGGTTCGCGCGTGGCTGCGGCGATCGCGCGCAGGACACCGATCGGGTCCTCGCCCAGCGCGTGCAGGCCGACGTGGTTCGCTCCCGCCGCGATCTGCGCGCGGATGCCTGCCGCGATGGCCGCCGCGTTGCCGTGGAGCACGAGCGCGTCGATCAACCGGTCGCTGAACGGGTCGGTGAGGTCGTGGTCGGTGTAGCCGATGCGCCGGAGGTTGCCGGCGTAGTTGGCGATACCGAGGAGGGGGCGCAGCCCGGCCCGGGCGGTCTCCCGGGCCCGGTCGGCGTCGGTGTCCAGCAGCACGCCGTGGCCCGGCACCACCAGCTTGTCCGGGCCCAGGGCTTCCCGGGCGCGGCGAGTGTGTTCGGGCGTCACCTGGAGCGTGAGTGTGCCCGCGGCGCGCTCGGCCGCCAGGCGGAGCATCTTGGGGCCGAGCGCGGCCAGCAGCACGCGGTCGGCGGGGACGCCCGCCGCGGTCAGGGTCTCCAGGTAGCCGGCGACCTTCGCCACCGGCGAGGCGTACCCGGCGTCGACCTCCCGGTGGCCGGCGCCGATGCCGATGAGCAGCCGGCCGGCGTGCTTGTCCGCGATCCGGTGGTAGGAGTCCGCGACGGTGCCCGCGTCGGCCTGCCACACGTTGAGCACGCTGGTGCCCACCACGATCCGGTTCGTGGCGTCGAGCAGCCGCTCGGCCGGGAGGAGGTCGGCGGCCGGCGACGCCGCCAGCCAGATCGCGCGGTAGCCGGCTTCCTCCAGTGCGACGGCGTCCGTCGCGGTCGCGTCGGCGGCGGTCAGGTAGGCGCCGAGCGGCCCGGGTTCGATGGTCATGAGCACGACTCCAGCAGCGGCCGGCCACGCGAACCAGCGCCAACCGGTACGTGCTGCGATAAGCTGAGCTTATCGTTGGACCAGTCCCAGGCAGGAACCATGGAGTTGCGGGCGCTGCGGTACTTCGTCGCCGTCGCCGACGAGCTGCACTTCGGCCGGGCCGCCGAGCGGCTGCACATCGCCCAGCCCGCGGTCAGCCAGCAGATCGCCCGGCTGGAGCGGGAACTCGGGGTCCGGCTGCTCGACCGGTCGCCGCGGCGGGTCCGGCTGACCGCGGCCGGGCAGCGGGTGCTCGACGCGGCACGCAGCACGCTCGCCGCGGCCGGCCAGGTGGCGATCGCGGCGAAGCAGGTCCCGACGATCGTGCGCATCGGCACCGCCGCCGGCCTGACCGCTCGTCTGGAACGGGGGATCGACGCTCTGCGCGAGCGGGCGCCGGAGTTCGACGTGGTGCTGGTCGATCTGCCGGTCGAGGCCCGGCTCAACGCTCTCCGGCAGGGTGACCTCGACCTGGCGCTGACCCGTGGCGTGGGCTCCGTACCCGGGTTGACGGTGTTGCCGGCCTGGACGGAGAACCTGCTGGCGGTGGTGTCCAAGCACCACCCGGCCGCGGACGGGAGCGCCGTCGGCCTGGCCGAGCTGGCCGGCGACACGCTGCGCTTGCCCGCGCGGGAGCACGACCCGCCGTTGCACGACGCCGTGGGCCTGGCGCTGCGCGAAACCGGGCTGTGCCCGCGGGCGGGCAGGCCGACCGGCACGCTCCAGGACACGATCGTCGAAGTCGGCTCGGATTCGCGGAGCTGGACGGTGCTGCCCGCCGACCAGGCCGCCGAGATCCACTCGACCCGCGTTCGGGCGATCCCGCTCGAACCGGCGATCACGATCGCCGGTGGCGTCGTCGTCGCGGAAGAGGCGGGCAGCGCGGCCGAGTGTGCGGTAGCGGCCTTCCGCGACGAGGGGATCGGGCACCGTCCACAAGAGACGGGTCCTGCTGCCCGCTGACACCGGCGTCAGGAGCAACCGGCCGAGGCGCGGGTCACACCATCAGGCCGACCGGGCCACCGGCTCCGCGGCCAGCTCCGCTCGGTGCCGGGTGTTGGCCTCGAGCACCACGTCGAGCGCGTCCCGGGCCTCGATCAAGCGGGCGATCTCGGCGTCGATCCGGTCGCGCTCGCGCGTCATCGTCGCGAACGCCTCCTCGGCGACTCCCGGGTCGGCAGGGGTTTCCACGCACGGCAGCACCGATGCGATCACCCGGCTGGACAGGCCCGCGTCGAACAGCTGCCGGATGAGCGACACGCGCTCGACCACGGCTTCGGCGTAGTGACGCTGCCCGGCGCCGGAGCGCGAGCTGGTCAGCAGGCCCTGCTCTTCGTAGTACCGCAAGGAACGCGAACTCACGCCCGTGCGCCTGGACAGCTCGCCGATCCGCATTCCCGGGATTCTACGCCCGCCCCGGCCGTTCGCCCTGCTCCGGCGAAGGAGAGCTCCGGATCCGGTTCAGCCACTTGAGGAGCAGGGCGGTCTCCTCGGGTTCCAGCGGTGACGTGCCCGGCTTCTTGAGTTGCGCCTCCAGCGCGAGCGCCGGTACCGCCATCGCGTTGCCCGGTGCCGGTTCCGCTGTGGTTTCGGGGGTGAGGCACGCGGCGAAGACCGCGTCGCGGACGCGGTGGGAGAGGCCGGGGTCGGCATAGCGCGCGGGTTGGGAAAGCATGTTCAACGCGACGCCGACGTTCGCCGACAGGATCGCTTGCGCCGCTTCGGCCGACGGGATCCGGAGCGCGCCGATCGCCGCGCAGCGGTCGAGCGCCCGGGTCAGCAGCTCGAAGATCCGGCCGGCGGGCGCGGGGACCTCCGCCAGGGCGGGGGAGAACATGAGCCGGTAGAGCGCGCCGTTGGTGAGGGCGAAGTCCATGTGGTCGTCCCAGCCCGCGCGCAGGTCGGCGACCGGATCGTCGGTGGTCTCGAGCGCCTGTTTCCGCACGACGTAGCGTTCGAACCCGTTCTGCAGCAGGGCGTGCAGCAGGCCGTTCTTGTCCTTGAAGATCCGGTACAGCATGGGCTGGGCCACGCCGACCGCGTCGCACACCGCGCGGGTGGAGATGTCGTGGTCGGCGGAGGTGATCAGGAGTTCTTCGGCGGCGGCGAGCATGCGGGTGCGGAGGTCGCCGGCTTTCGCGCTGCGTGTGGTGGCATCGGACACGACCAGCCCACTCACCTTTCCCTGACCTGCCCCGGACACCGGGACTTCCGGGTCACTGTATACAGCGCGCCGGTGCCGGTCGTGCGCCGTGGAGCGGGCGCACGACCGGCACGGGCCCGGCTCACCGGCCGCCGGGCTCGGCCGGTGCGTCACCGTTGATCATGGCGGCGGTGAGGACGGTGCCGCCGATGCCCCAGCCGCCGTCGACGACCTCGTCGACGAGCACGAGCACGTTCCGGCGGGCGGCTTCGCCGTAGATTTCGGCGTAGAGGTCGGTGGTGCGGTCGATGATCAGCTTCTTCTGCTCCGGCTCGAGCGTGCCGGCCGGGACCTTGAAGTGGGCGAAAGGCATGGGTTTCTCCTCGTTTCTCGCTGTGCGGAATCAGTGGACGGCGTTGGCCGGCAGCAGTTCGCCGATGCCGATCCGGCGGTAGAACTCGGCCCGGATGCGGTCGTTGACGACCGAGACGACTTCGCTGCCGTCGTTGCTGGGGTCGATGTGGACCCGGAAGGGGCGGTGGCCGGACGGCAGGCCGACGACGCGCACGATCTCGTCGGCGACCTCGTCGGTGGTGCGGCCTTCGGGGAAGATGCCGGCCAGCGCTTGGGCCATCCCGTCGCGCAGTTCGCCGTACTCCGCTTGATATGCGGCGTCGCGTTCCGTGTCGGCGGGGGTGCCGGCGTGCGCGAAGTGGTTGGTGCCGCTGGGATAGGCGCCGGGCACGACGATCGTGGTGTCGACGCCGTACTTGATCAGTTCCGCCGCGTAGCTCTCGGCGAGGGCGTCCATCGCCGCCTTGGCGGCGAAGTACGGGCCGAGGAACGGGGGATGGCCACCGCGGGTCGAGGACGAGCCGATCCACACCAGGTGCCCGCGGCCCCGGGCACGCAGTGCCGGCAGCACGGCGCGGTTGACCCGCTGGGTCGAGAGCACGTTGACGTCGTAGAGCTGGCCGAGCTGTTCGGTGGTGAAGGCTTCGGCCGGTCCGAGGACCATGTGGCCCGCGTTGTGCACCACGACGTCGATGTGCCCGTGCCGGGCCAGGACGTCCGCGACGGCCGTGTCCACGGAGTTCTGGTCCTGCACGTCCATTTCGACGCCGCGGATGTCGATGTTCTCCGCTTCGGCCAGCTCGGCGAGCTCGGCCACGCGGGGAGCGTTGCGGCCGTCGGTGGCGCGCATGCCGGCGTAGACGGTGTGGCCGGCCCGGGCCAGTGCCCGGGCGGCGAGGTTGCCGAACCCGCTGGACGCGCCGGTGATCAGGATGACGTTCTGCTCGGACATGGTGGGGTCTCCTAGATGATTCCGCCGTTGTCGCGGATGTTCTGGCCGTTGACCCACCGGCCGTCGGGGCCGACGAGGAACGCCGTGAGGTGGGCGATGTCTTCGGGGCGGCCCAGCCGTTCCAGGGGCGGCTGGGCGGCCAGCTGGTCGACGACGAAAGTGCCGCGGATGTTGGTGCGGTGCACGGCGTCCCGGTGACCAGCGCGACCCGTGCCTGGGTGGAGGGGACGGTCATGATGATCTCCTGTTATCGTCGATAACCTTTGTTGCTTTTCGACGATAACACGATAAGCGTGTCAGTGCTACAAGAAACTTGTTTTCACTGATAACCAGCCTTGGACGAAGTGCTCCCAGCCGGACTCGGGACGCTAGCCGCGCGCCGCCCGATCGTTCGCCGGCGCTTCGGTACGCCAGCCGAGGAGGATCGCGTGGAGTGCCTGTTCGGCGAGGTGGCGGGCGCGATCGTTGCCGATTTGGCCGAGGTGGCCCAGCGACGCGATGCCGTGCAGTGTGCCCCAGAGGATTTCGCAGGCCTGGTCCGGGTCGGCCAGGACCACGTCGTGGGCCGTCGACCAGCTGGTGAGCAACTCCTTGAGGACGTCGATGGCCGGCTCCGCGACGCGCCGGCGTTCGTCCCCGTCGACGACCGGGTCGTTCATGACCCGGTAGAGGTGGGGGTGTGCGCCGGCGAACCGTACGTACTCCGACGCGATGCGCGTCATGCGCCGATCCGTGTCGGGCTCCTCGGCGGCCTCGCGGACCTCGGTCAGCATCAGGCGGTGGCCGTGCGCGACCAGTTCGAGCAGGAGCGCGTCCTTGTTGGCAAAGTGCTGGTAGACCACGGGTGCGGAGTATTCGACGTCGGTGGCGATGCGCCGGATCGTCAAGGCCGCGATGCCGTCGGTCTCGAGGACGTGCAGGGCGGCCTCGATGATCCGCTCCCGGGTCTTCGCCCGTTCGCGGGCCCGTCTCGTGCTGGTCGGCATGGTCCGTCACTTCACTTCGATGGTGTCTCGAACACTAGTCACCGCCCTTGACCGCACCGGCGAAGAGCGCCAGAGTTAACGACGTTAGAAAATCTAACATCGTTAGCGAGGAGCTCGTCATGGCCAAGCACGTCGTCATCGGCGCCGGTTCGATCGGGACCAACGTCGCCCGGCTGCTCGTCGAGCAGGGGGAGACCGTCCGGATCGTCACCCGCAGCGGTTCGGGTCCCGAGCACCGGCTGATCGACCGGGTCGCCGCGGACGCGTCCGACCCGTCCCGCCTGACCGAGCTGTCCCGCGGCGCGGAGGTGATCTACCACTGCGCCAACCCGCCCTCGTACACGGCGTGGGAGCGCCTGTTGCCGCCCCTGCAGACGGCGGCCATCGCCGCCGCCAAGGCCAACGACGCCGTCCTCGCGCTGACCGGCAGCCTGTACGCCTACGGCCCGCAGCCCGATGGCCGGATGAACGAGCGCACCCCGATGGCCGCCGTCGGGCACAAGGGGCGCCTGCGCAGGCGCATGTGGGAAGAGGCCCTCGCCGCGGGTATCCGCACCGTCGAGGTCCGCGGCTCCGACTACATCGGCAAGGACGCCAACGGCATCTACGCCCTGCTCATCGAGCCGGCCCTGAAGAAGGGGAAAGCGGCCTGGATCACCGGTCACCTGGACATGCCGCACACCTTCACCGTCAACGCCGACATGGCACGCGCCCTCGTCACGCTGGCCTCGCAGGAACGCGCGTGGGGCCGGCCCTGGCACGTGCCGTCCCCGCCGGCCGTGACCATCCGCGAGCTGGCGCGGCGCTACGCCACCGCGGCGGGCCGGCCACCGATCAAGCTGATCCAGCTGCCGCGTTTCGTGATGCGTACAGCCGGGCTGATCGTGCCGATGGCCCGTGAGGTGTCCGAAATGGACTACCAGTGGTACGCACCGTTCCGGATGGACGCGACGGAGACGGCCCGCGCCTTCCAGCTGACCGTCACCGACCTCGACACCGCCGTCCGCGCCGAGGTCCACTGAATTCGACCTCGCACACGTCGCCTGACCAGCGATGTTCGGCATGCGGTGACGTAACCTGAACGCTTTGGGCGCGCGTTGGCAAAGACGGGTTGTTAGGGCGAAGCGAAACCCGAGGAGCTTCATGTCGTCAGACGCGGAACTAATCGGTAGGTCGCTGCGCGGAGACACCGATGCCTTCGTGGAAGTGATCAGCCGGCACGAGACCGCGCTCGGGAACTATCTGGCGCGCAGAGTGGGGCGGCAGGCCGCCGAGGACGTGCTCGGCGATGTGTGGGTGGCGGCTTACGAGTCCCGGGCGAACTATGACCGTTCGTATCCCGAAGCCAGGCCTTGGTTGTACGGCGTCGCGCTGAACAGGCTGCGCCGGCACTGGCGGTCCCGACCTGCCGAGGAGCCGGCGCCGGACCTGAGCGGCGTGGCGAATGACTGGGATCCCTGGCCGGCGGTGGATGCCCGCGTGGACACGCAGGCACTGCTGGGCAGGGCACTGGCCCGGCTCAAACCGGAAGAGCGGGAAGTGCTGGGCCTGGTCGCCTGGGAGGACCTGACCGTCGCCGAGGCCGGGCGGGTGCTCGACATCCCGGCCGGCACGGCCCGCCGCCTGTTGCACCAGGCGCGCAAGGCGTTGCGTGAAGCCCCCGAAGTGGTCGCGCTGCTGCAAGTCCCGACAACCTGAAAGACAGCCCCCATGGATGAAATGGATCTCATGAAGAATCTGCGTGACGTGCCGTCTCCCAGTCCCGAGGCCTATGACCGTGCGCGCACGGCACTGCAGACGGCGATGGCGGAACCCGCGGCCACGGTCGTGCGACCGAAGCGCTGGTTCTCCTGGCCCAAGGTCAGCGTCGCCGCCGTGGGCGCGGCAGCCGTCGCGGCGGCTGTGGTGATGGCTACGTCAGGCGGCAGCGTCCCGGCCGGCCCGGCCGGCTCGGCCGATGCGGCTCCGCAGGCGGTCGAGGCACCGCTGGTGAAGCTGGCCTCCGCGGTCCAGGCGGCCGGCACGCAGCCAGGGGACGCGTCGCTGATCATCAACACGAAGTTCGGGCTGGACAACAAGCCGGACCTCAACTACACCCTCTACACCGACAAGGGCCAGCAGTTCACGGGCGACTCGACGAAGACCCTGGTGGACGCAGTCGCCAAGGGCGACGCCCAGCCTGCTACGCCGTACGACGGGAAGGTGATGGCGGCGGCCCGTCTCGCCGCGAACGGCGACGTGGACAAGGCCAGGATCGCGATGATCACCGCGTCCGGCAACGCCCTGGGACTCGGCCTGAGCCCCGCCGAGGCCGACAAGGCCTGGGCGGCCGCCCAAGCCGAGACCGCGGAGATGCTCCGCAAGATCGGCAAGCCGGTTCCCGCCCCCAAACCGCGTCCGACGGGCAAGGACCTGGAAAACCTCATCAACAACCACCTGTGGAGCAACGCCGAACACGCGCTGTTCGCCAACGCCGCCGATGCGGAGGTCCGCGCGGGCGTGCTGAAGCTGTACGCGACCATCCCGGACATGATCGTCGGCAAGACCAGCGTCGACGGCCAGGCCGCGCTGACCCTCACCGCGCCCCCCGCCATCCTGGGCGGCAGTACGGACGTCCTCATCATCAACGCCGACAACGGCCTGCCGATCCGGGAGGAGATCACCTCGGCGGAACCGTCCAAGCACTACGTGGTGAACTACAAGTCCTCCCGCGTGACCCTCGCCGACGTGGCCGCGGGCAAGATCTGATCCTCGTACCGAACTGTCCCGGCAGGGCCGAGATCATCTCGGCCCTCCCGGGAGCGTTCTGCCTGCGTACACGGTGAGTGGGTCCAGAAAACGCGAGAGGCCAATGACCGCTGTCAGGACCAGGCGATCTCGCCGCTGCGGGCGACGAAGCGCCCGGAGCCGGCGCCCGGTTGCTCGGTGGCCAGGCCGACGATGGCGTCGGTGCCCTCGGTGACGGTCTGCGGGCCGCTGTGGCCGTTGAGGTCGGTCGCCGTGTAGCCGGGGTCCGCGGCGTTGATCCGGATGCCGGGAAACGCTTTCGCGTACTGCGTGGTCAGCATCGTCAACGCCGCCTTCGAAGCGGTGTAGAGCGGTGCGACCACCTTGGACTCGGCTCGCGACCGGTCGTGGGTGAGGGCGAGGGAGCCCATCCCGCTGCTGACGTTGATGATCACGGGGTCCGCCGACCGCTGCAGCAGCGGCAGGAACGCGGTGGTCGTCCGGACCACGCCGGCGAGGTTGACGTCGAAGACGCCCAGGACGTCGGCGCCGGTCAGGCCGGACGGGTCACCGGCCGGGCCGTGGATGCCGGCGTTGTTGATCAGCACGTCGATCGCGCCCTCGTGCGCGGCGATGTCGGCGGCCGCGGCGGCGACGGACGCGTCGTCGGTGACGTCGATGGGCACGAACCGCGCACCGACCGCGGCGGCGGCGCTCGCGCCCGCCTCCCGGTCGCGGGCTCCGACCAGCACGGTGTGGCCGGCCTCGACGAGCCGGCGGGCGGTCTCGCGGCCGAGCCCCTTGTTCGCTCCGGTGATGAAGGTGATCGTCATGCGATCGATCTTCGGCTCGCCGTCCGCGGCCGGCCAGGGATGTCTCGACGGTAGGAACAGCAGTACCACCGTCGGCCCGTGCCCGGCGGCCGGACCCGGGGCAAGATGGGAACGTGAGCACGACACCCGGGACCGGGCTGGGCGCGATGATCCGCACCTGGCGGGATCGGCTGCCGCCTTCCGCCGCGGCGTTGCCGGTCGGCCGCAACCGCCGTGCGGCCGGGCTGCGCCGCGAGGAGCTCGCCGACCTCGCCGGCTTGTCGGTCGACTACGTCGTCCGCCTGGAACAGGGCCGGGCCACCACGCCTTCGGTCCAGGTGGTCGCCTCCCTCGCGCGTGCGCTGCAGCTCTCGGGCCCCGAACGGGACCACCTGTACCGGCTCGCCGGGCTCACCCCGCCCGCGGACGGCACGATCTCGGACCACATCCCGCCCGGGGTCCACCGCGTGCTCTCCCGGCTCGGCGACGTCGCGGTCGCCGTGTTCGCGGCCGACTGGCAGCTGGTCTGGTGGAACCGCAGCTGGGCCGCGCTGCTGGGCGACCCCTCGGCCGCGGAGCCCCGCCTGCGCAACTTCGCCCGCGACCGGTTCCCGCTGGGCACGGGCCCCGCCTGCCTCGCCCAGTGGCCCGTGACCGAGGTCGACGCCGAGACCACGGACCTCGCCGTCGTCGCCGACCTGCGCCGCGCCACCGGACGGTTCCCGCATGATGCCCGCCTCGCCGGGCTGATCCGCGAACTGACCGCGGGCAACCGGCGGTTCGCGCAGCTGTGGGCCACCGGCTCCGTCGCCGGCCACCGTGAGGACGAGAAGACGATCCACCACCCGTCGGTGGGACCGATCGCGGTGAACTGCGACGTGCTGGGAGACGGCGATACCGAGCTGAAGATCGTGATCATGACCGCCGTCCCGGGCAGTCCCGCCGAGACCGGTCTCCGGCTGGCCGCGGCCACCGGCGCACCGGCCCCGAGGGAACAGCTCGCGTAGGCGGCGTCACGGCTTGATCAGCCGGTTGATCGCGTCGGTGTCGTGCTCGTGGGTCAGCAAGGCATCGAGGAGACCGGGGAAGCGTTTCTCCACATCTTCCTTGCGCACCCGCACGTTGCGCGTGCGGCCGTCGACGACGGTGCGGGTCAGGCCGGCTTCGCGCAGCGTGCGGAAGTGGTGCGAGACGGTCGGCGGGGTCAACCCGAGATTCGCGCACCACGTGCTCGCGCTGCAGTCGAACGGTTCCGGCCCCTGGTACATCACCGCCATGATCGTCCGGCGAGCCGGGTCGACCAAAGCGCCGAGGATCGTCGTCAGGTCCAGGTCGTCGACCGACGGCTCCGGCAGCTTTCGCGACATCGAGACTCCTTCGCGCGGGACGGGCGGCGGACTTTGACGTCCATCGAAGTCTAGTTTACCGTTGCGCCATGATTCGATCAGCATCGAAGTCACTCTCCTCGTCACGGCTGGCGGTGCTCGCCGTCGGCACGTTCGTGCTCGGGGTCGACGGCTTCGTGCTGGCGGGGCTGCTCCCCGCGGTCGCCCAGGACCTGCACGTCAGCCTCGCCCAAGCCGGGCAGCTGACCACGACGTTCGCGCTCACCTACGCGATCAGCTCGCCGCTGATCGCGACCGCCACCGGCCGGCTCGACCGGCGCGTCGTGCTCGGCGGCGGGATGGTGGTCTTCCTGCTCGGCATGGTCGGCCAGGCGCTCGGCCCGACGTACGCAGTGGTGCTGGCCGGGCGGATCCTGGCCGCACTCGGCGCGGCCGGGTTCCAGGCCAACGCGTACGCGGTCGTCGGGTTCCTTTCGGCGCCGGAGCGGCGGGCGCGATCGCTGGCGGTGGTCGGCGCCGGATCCAGCCTGGCCACGGTCATCGGGGTGCCGATCGGTGCGCTGGTCGGACAGCACCTCGGGTGGCGCGCGGCGCTGTGGTTGATCACCGGTGGGGCCGTGGTGGCCGCGGCACTCTGCCTGGCGCTGCCCGGCGTCCGGCTGCCCGTCGCGTCACTGCGCGAGAGGGCCCGCATCCTCGGCACACCCAGTGTGCTCCTGCTGCTCTGCGGCACCGCACTCCAGCTCGTGCCGCAGTTCGCCGTCATCAGCTACATCGCCCCCATCATCGGCGCGCAAGGCCAGACGGCCACCTCGGCGGTCGTCGCGCTGGTCGTGTTCGGCGTCGCCTTCTTCACCGGGAACCGCCTGGTGGGGCACCTCGCCGATCGCTGGGGCGCGCTCCGGGTGATCACGGTCGGCCTGACGGTCAGCGCACTGGCGCTGGTCGCGCTCTGGATCGTCCGGCTGAGCCTCGTCCCGGCGATAGCCGCACTCGCCGTGCTCGGCCTGGTCGCCTCTTTCCAGGTGACGCCGCAGCAGACCCGGGTGTTCGCGGCCGGCGGCGCGGCGGCGACCGTGGCGCTCGGGCTGAACGGCTCGATGATCTACGTCGGCAGCGGGGGTGGGGCAGCGCTCGGCGGTGGTGTCATCACCGTGGCCGGAGTCGGCTTCGTGCCCCTCGTCGCCGCCGGCATGGCCCTTGTAGCGCTGGCGTTCCTGTGGGCGTTCGCGCCGGAACGCCGGCAGGTCCTCGATCAGCGCGTCGACGCGGTGAGGAGATGATCCGGATGACCTCGGCCGGCACAGTCCGTTTCACCTACGAGGTGACCTCGGCCGGGCCCGCGATCGACTACCACCGGGTCGGCGCTGCGTTCCAGACGCAGCAACTCGCTTTCGCCCTCGAGGTCTCACCGCAGCGGTCACCGACTTACGGGCCACGCCGTTGACGGTGACCGATGCTGCCTGCCGGTGCCATTGGTGCGGCTCTCTTATGGCGTGTGTCTTGCCGGGGCACCCGGTTGCGGCCTGAAAGTTTCCCGAGATTGCGCTCTTCTCTGAAAGTTTCCCGGGATCGCGCTCTTCTTTCGCCGCAAGCCATGGACATGTTTGACACCACGAGTCGACCCCGCTTATCGTTCGGTCGAACCGGTTCGAACACGATGGCTTACCGACCGATGCCCTGCTCCGCGGGCATGGAGCCGGTAGAGCAGTCCATAGTGGACCTCTCCGTTTCGGCGGCCCCGGCGGGTAGTGACGATGGGTCCGATGATCGGTGTATCCCCGTAGACGCGCACCCGCGAAAGGGGTTTCTTGATGCGTCAGAACAACCCTCGCACGCTATCCCAGCGCTTCGCTCGCGCAGCGCTGGCCGGCGCCACCCTCCTCGCGATCATCGACACGGGACAACCCGCCGCCGCAGCACAGCCGGCTGTCGCACCACAGCCGGCCCCCGCGGCCGCAGCTGCCGGCGCCGCCGCGCTCGCCTCGGTCGACCTGGCCGGGACGTGGAGTTTCACGCCGACGGGTCGGGGGGCGACCTCGATCACCGTGCCCGGCGGCGGCTGGTACAAGCAGGGCTTCACCGACGTGAACGAGGCGGTGTACTCGCGCAGCATCACCGTGCCCGACTCTGGTCAGCCGCAGTCGACGTGGATCGAGTTCGGGGCGGTCAACCACCAGGCGACGCTGTCGGTCGACGGCCGGGTGGTGGCGACGCAGACCACGGCGTTCACGCCGTCGAATTTCGACATCTCCGCATACGCGGCCCCCGGCAGCACCCACACGATCAGCGTCGACGTGAAGGGCCGCGGCGCGTTGAAGGCGTCGAACGGCCGGTACCTGGTGCCCGACGCCGCCGAGTGGTCCGAGGCGGTCCCCCAGGGGATCTACCGTTCGGCGTTCCTGCGGACGTACCCGGCGGTGTCCGTCAGCGACACATTCGTGCGGACGTCGGTGGCGAACAAGACGTTGAGCTACGACGTGTCGGTGCGCAACACGTCGGGCAGCTCCCGGTCGGTGACGTTGACCGGGTCGCTGTCGTCCGACAACGGAACGGCTTTCAGCTACCCGGAACTGCCCAGCCGCACGGTCACCGTGGCGGCCCACTCGACCGCGACCGTGACCGTCGGGACGGTCGCGTGGAACCTCGACAGCACCTCGTACTGGTGGCCCAACGTGCCGTACCGGCCGGGGTACCGGGCGCAGCTGCACCGGCTTGCGGTGCGTGCCGTCACCGATGACGGGCACACCAGCGACGCCACGTACCGGTTCGGGTTCCGGGAGGCCACCCAGAACGGTGACTACTACTACCTCAACGGCGTGCGCGTGAACTTCCGCGGCGACAACCTGCAGGGTGCCGACTACGACCGGATCAACAACGGCGGCAAGGGCGACGCCTACGACACCCTGCCCGGCTTCCTGCCCCCTTCGTCGAACAACGGCGGCTGGCCGCAGACGGTGGACAACTACCAGCGCCTCAACTACAACGTGATACGCGTCCACCAGGAGCCCGCGAGCCCGTACATGTTGGATGTCGCCGACGAGATGGGCCTGATGGTCATCGACGAGGTCGCGATTCGCGGCTCCCAGTCCGGGCAGGATTGGATCGCCGGGCACGACAACATGGTCAACCACGCCCGTGCGCTGGTCCTGCGCGACCGCAACCACCCCGCGGTCATCCGCTGGAGTCAGAACAACGAGCCGAACCAGAGCGGCCAGGATTCCGAACAGTTCGAGAAGGACCTGTACGCGGCGATGAACGGCGCCGACGGCACCCGGCCGGTCATTGCCGAGCTGGGCGTCGGCGCGAATGTCAACAGTTACCCCGGGATGACGTACCCCAACTTCGCGGTGATCTCGCACTACATCGACGGCTTCGGCAGGTACGGGGAGGGCGTGGTCACCGCGAATGGGCGGCCCGACGGCGAGGGCGAGTTCATCTGGCCGGCGTGCAACAACAAGCAGGGCTTCGAGTGGTTCGCCACGGCAACCCTGGCCAAGCGCGGCAAGAACGCCACCGACCTGCGTCCGTACACGCTGCTGTCCGCCTGGGCCAGCGTCGTGCCCGGAGTGCGGACCACCGACTTCACCCCGGAGGAGGGCGGTCACCCCATTTACGGCGCGGACAACTTCCCGGCCCCCTGGAGCAACCCGCAGATCCAGCGCGTGCAGGCGGCGTTCAACCCGGTGGCCGCGGTCGACCTGCCGTTCTGGTCGGCCTCCGGCGCCTCGGACTCGAACGGCACCTTCCCGCTGCCGCAGGCCGTGCCCAGCTACGCCCGGAACGCCACGGTCACCCGCAACATCACCGTCTTCAACGACGACTTCGCCGACACCTCGGTGGGCTTCACCTGGACGGCGCGGCTCGACGCGCCGGACGGCGCGGTCGTCGCGTCCGGAAGCACGACCCTGACCGTCCCGCTCGGCTCGCGGGTCACCCAGCCGGTGTCCTTCACTGCCCCGGCCACCGGCAACCGCGTGTACCTGCAGCTGTCGACCACGAAGTCCGGTAGCCCCGTCTTCACCGACGCGGTGGAGTACTTCAACCTCGCCGGAGGCGGCGGAGACGGACCCGCACCGGGCACCTACCGCATCGTCAACCGCAACAGCGGCAAGCCGCTCGCTGTCGCGGGCAACTCCACCGCGGACGGCGCCAAGGTGGTCCAGCAGAGCGGCACCGCCACCTGGACCATCGCCACGACCTCCGACGGCTCCTACACCCTCCAGTACGTCCCGAGCGGAAAGGTGCTCGACGTCAACGCCAACAGCAGCACGGCCGGGCTGCAACTGCAGCAGTGGACGGCCAACGGCGGCCCCAACCAGATGTGGTACCTGCGCTCCACCGGCAACGGCTACTACACGATCGCCAGCCACGACAGCGGCCTGGTGGCGGACGTCTCCGGAGCGGCGACGAGCGACGGGGCACAGGTCGTGCAGTGGGCCGCCAACGGCGGTGCCAACCAGCAGTGGCAACTGAACCGGACCTGACCGGACGCCCCGGTTCTCGCCTGCTGCAACGGCGTCGATCGCCACCCCTGGCCGCTCGGCCTTGCGGCCAGGGGTGGCGGCGAGGTGTCAGCTCCGAACGTCGGCAAGTGACCACCCCCATGGGGTTCGATCAATGAACCCCACGCTGATGGAGGTTCCGCAACCGTCGGCCCGCCGCTACAACCATGTGTTCGCACATTGCAGCACGGAGAAGAACGATTCCATCGCGGTATTGTCACCGCACGCACCGACCTCTGGGAGGGCACGAGCAGGTCGGCATCCGCGTGGCACGCGAAATGCGCCCACGTCGATTTGCGTGCTCGCCGGACAGCAGCGGCAAGCCCGGATGGGTGTCGTGCAGGTGTTCGGCTTCGCCGGCGGTGGCCTGGCCGCGGACTCACAGCCGTCGCAAACCATCCGAAACTCGCTGGAGGAAGCCGAGATTCGACGCGGTGCTCTGCCGTATCGCCCGCGTCGCTGCGGCTCTCTCGTTCGCGAAATCGGCGTCACTGGTCTCGGCTGGTGCCTCGTCGTCGAGCCTCCCGGCAGGCGGCAGGCGGCAGGCGGCAGGCGTCGGGTTGGGGTAGCTTCAACGGCGCCTGTAACGCCCGGCGGGCGCAGGCGGATAGTTCGCGTGGGTCCTGTTGGGACGCGCGCGAGAGGTCTTGCGGCGCTCATACCGGACGGCAGTCGCCGAGGGGCCCGGGGGGAAACAGAGCCACGGAGGGCTTCGAGCATCATGACGTCTACGGTCACCGGCCGCCCGTCCGTGCCCACCGCACCCGCGAGCACCGGCCACAAACAGCGCGACGACATCCAGGGTCTGCGCGCGCTCGCCGTCGGCCTGGTGCTCGTCTACCACCTCAGGCCAGGGTGGCTGCCCGGCGGGTTCGTCGGCGTCGACGTCTTCTTCGTGATCTCCGGCTACCTGATCATCGGCACCCTCACGGGTGAGCTGCGCCGCACCGGGCGGGTCGGGCTGCTCACCTTCTACGCCCGGCGCATCCGGCGGCTGCTGCCCGCGGCGACCGTCGTGCTGCTGGCCACGGTCGCGGCGACGGTGCTGCTGGTGCCGGTGTCGCGCTGGCCGGAGATCCTGCGCGAGGTGGTGGCGTCCGCGCTGAACGCGCAGAACTGGGTGCTCGCCCTGTTCTCGTCGGACTACGCGACAGCCACCGCCTCCGCCTCGCCCGTGCAGCACTTCTGGTCGTTGAGCGTCGAAGAGCAGTTCTACCTGGTCATCCCGCTGTTGCTGCTGCTCAGCGCGGCGATCGCGCGGCGGTCCGGGTCACGTCCGGTGGCGGTGGCGTTCGGCGCGATCACGGTCATGACGGTGGCGTCGCTGGTGTTCTCCGCGGTCTATACGCAGATCAACCACGGTCAGGCGTACTTCATCACCCCCACCCGCATGTGGGAGCTGGGCATCGGCGGCCTGACCGCGATGGTCATCCGCCAGGTGCGCGTGCGCTTCGCCGCGCGGCTGGCGCTGGGGTGGCTGGGCCTGGGCGCGGTGCTGGTCAGCGCTTTCACCTTCGGTACGCACATGGCGTTCCCCGGCTGGATCGCCCTGCTGCCCACGCTGGGCACGGCCGCGCTGCTGGTCGCGGGCACCGCCGAGCGTCCCCGGGTCGGCGAACTGTCGCCGCTGCTGGGCCTGCCGCCGCTGCGCTACGTGGGCGACATCTCCTACAGCCTGTACCTGTGGCACTGGCCGGTGGCGGTCTTCCTGTTGGAGGAGGCGGGTGCCGCCAAGCTCAGCAAGCGTCAGGTGCTGGTCGCCGCAGTGTCGAGCCTGGTGCTCGCGGCGCTGTCGAAGCACCTGGTCGAGGACCCGCTGCGGCGACCGCGGCCCCGTCGCGGGGGTGCGCGGCCGAGGCGCCGCGCCGCTTACGCGATGGGCGCCTGCATGGTGGTGGTCACCACGGTGGCCGCGACGGTGCCGTGGCAGATCGCGCAGCACCGCCTCGACGCGCTGCGCGCCGACATCGCGTTGGACGCCGACCACCCTGGCGCGCTCGCGCTGGACCCGGCGCACGCACTCACCGTGCGCGAGGGCGTGCCGGTCGTCCCCGATCCGTCGGTGGCAGCCAAGGACATCGCCTCGGTGTGGCACGACGGCTGCGGCCAGTACGACCCGGTGGCCTTCCCGATGAACAGTGACAGGTGCGCCTACGGCCGCGCCGACGCGACGAAGACGATGGTCGTCATCGGCGACTCGCACATGACCCAGTTCGCCACGGCCCTGATCGACATCGCCAACCGCGCTGGCTGGCGCGTCAAGTTCATGCTCCACGACGGCTGCCCCTTCAGCGCCGCGGCCCCGACCAAGACCCGAGACGCCGACCCGAGCCGACCCGAGCCGTTCGCCGAGTGCCCCGCCCAGGACAAACTGAAGATCGACTCGATGCTGGCGGACAAGCCCGACCTCCTGGTCACCGCGGCCATGTCCCCCGAGTCCTACCTCAACGACCTCAGGTGGGCGTGGAAGTCCCCGGAGGCACTCACCGCGGGCTACCGCTCGTACCTCGAAAAGATCACCGCCGCCGGCATCCCCGTCGCCGTCATCAGGGACACCCCCCGCGCCGACGACAACGTCCTCAACTGCCTGCAACGCAACCCAGCCCCCCACTCCTGCGACAAGCCAAGGGCCAAGGCGGTAGACGCCTTCACCGACCCCTTGGCCACCACCGCGGCCACCATCCCTGGCGTGCGGGTCGTGGACTTGACGAACTGGATCTGCACGGCGGACCTGTGCCCGGCGGTCGTAGGCAACGTGGTCGTCTACCGCGACAACCACCTCACGGACACCTACATCCGCACCTTGGCGACCCCCCTCCGCCAGGCCCTGGGAATCTAGCCCCCGCCCACTGACCGATACGAGCACGCCCGGGATCGCGGCGGGTCTATCCCGTGATCGGTGTTTCCGGCGTTGTTGATCAGTAGGTTTCGGCTCCCGGCCAGCGGTCACCAAAGGTGATGGCGAACGCGTTGATCACTGGCTTCCAACGCATCGTCCATCGGGCGCGGCCTGTCCCGGTCGGGTCCAGGCTGCGGGTCACAAGGTACAGGCACTTCATCGCGGACTGCTCGGTCGGGAAATGCCCGCGTGCGCGAACCGCCCGCCGGTAACGGGCGTTCAGTGACTCGATGGCGTTCGTGGAGCAGATCATCGTCCGGATCTCGACGTCGTAGTCGAGGAACGGCGTGAACTCATTCCAAGCGTTGCGCCACAAACGAATTACCGCTCCATGCTTCGCACCCCATTTCTCTTCGAATTCGTGGAGAGCGGCCGCGGCGGCGTCCGGGCTGGGCGCGGCGTAGATGGGTTTGATGTCTTGTTTCACCGCCTCCCAGTCCCGGCGGGACACGAGCCGGAAAGTGTTGCGGATCAGATGGACGATGCAGGTTTGCACGACGGTTTGCGGCCACACGTTCGTAACGGCGTCGGGCAGGCCTTTGAGGCCGTCGCAGACGAGGAAGAACACGTCCCGGATACCGCGGTTCTTCAGGTCGATCAGCACGCTCAGCCAGAACTTCGCGCCCTCGCCGCCGGTGCCCATCCATAGGCCCAGGACGTCCTTGTGTCCGTCGATGGTGACGCCGATGGCGGCGTAGACGGGCCGGTTGGCGACCTGGCCGTCGCGGACCTTGACGTGGATAGCGTCAATGAACACGGCCACGTACACCGGGTCGAGGGGCCTGGTGGCCCAGTCCTGCATCTCGGCGACGACCTTGTCGGTGATCCGTGAGATCGTTTCTTTGCTGACCGAGGTTCTGTAGATGTCGGCGAAATGCGCCGAGATATCCCCGCTCGTCATTCCCTTCGCGTACAGCGACAGCACGATCTCATCCACCTCGGTGAGCCGCCGTTGCCGCTTCTTCACGATCTGCGGCTCAAACGTGCTCTCCCGGTCCCGCGGCACGTCGATACCGACCTTGCCGGCGGCGTCGGAGATCACCGTTTTCGGGCGGGTGCCGTTGCGGACGTTCGTCGAGTCCCGGTCCGGGTCGGCCTGGTTCTTCTCGTGACCGAGGTGCTCGGTCATCTCCTCGTTGAGGGCGGTTTCGAGTACGTTCTTGGTGAACAGCTTCAGCAGGCCGTCCGGGCCGGTCAACGCCAGCCCTCGGGCTTTTGCCTCGGCCACCATCGCCGCCGCGGCGGCCTGCTCCGGCGACAGCTCCCGTGCTGGCTTGGACTCACTCTTGCGTGGACTCACAAGGTCCGATGTCATCACTCACAGTGCCCATCCCGCCGGACCTCGGCCCGGCGTGTCGAGCCGGAAACACCGATCTTGGAACAGTCCCATCGCGGCGGACGGCTGTGACCGGTGAAGATGTCGTCCCACAGGGTTTTCCATTGTTTGGCCAGTGGGCCGGTAGGTGCAGGGTTCGTTTGCCCTTGGGGCCGGGCGATTCGGGTGGGGACGTTGACCAGATGGCGGCGGAGCGTCGCCCCGCGGGCGACGGCGGCGCAGCCCGTCTGCGTTGATGCAGAGGCACGCAGTCCGCCTTACGGCGGCAATCCGTTCAGTTCAAGGTGGACAGATCGATTGAGTTGGCCATCACGGCGTAGCCGTTGTTGTTGGGGTGGATGCGGTCGCCGCTGTCCCACACGGGGTTGAGCCAGTTCTGGTAGTCGGGTGCGCCCGAGTGGGGGTAGTTCGGGTCGGTGTTGCGCATGAGCGCGTCGAAGTCGATGATCGCGTCGAAGTGGTTGTCGGTGCGGATGAACTGGTTGACCTGGACACGGTTCGCGTCCTTGGCGTCGTCGTTGCCGAACCACCCACCGCGACGCGGGGTCACAGTGGCACCGACGACTCGTAGGCCGGCGGCGTGTGCCCGGTCGGCCAGCTGTTTGAGCCCGTCGATCAGGGTGGCGGCGTCCGTGCCCAGGTAGAGGTCGTTGGAGCCTTCGGCGATGATCACTGTTCGAGCGCCGTTGTGGCCGAGCACGTCCCGGTCGAACCGTTGTGCCCCGGCCGGGCCGATTCCACCGGGGGTGATCAGGGTGTTCCCCGCGACCCCTTCGTTGACGACCGACAGCGGCGTGCCCACGGCCTGCAACCTGCGCGATAGCACGTCCGGCCAAGTGCTGAAGGTGTTGACAGTGGCGTGTGCTCCGTCGGTGACCGAGTCACCGAGGACGATTACGGCGCCGGTGGTGTGGCCACCAGCCACCTCGATGCTGGACACCCAGGCCACGTTGATCCCGCGGCCTGGATACGGGCCGGGATCACCTGTGTGGTCCCCGGCGCCGCCGCCGAAGTCGGTGCAGTACTCACCGATCAGCCCGAGTTCGTGGTTGGGGTACTCGGTGACGGATCCGGCGGAATATACGCTGACCGCGAGTTGCTCGCCCGCGGTGACCGGCATGGGTACCGGGTCGCTGAACACCTCGCCGCCGGCCGGGATGGTGACCACGGATTGGCCGCCGAAGGTGACCTCGTGCAGGGTGGCGCGGACGATGGTGCTGTCGGTGTCGCGTTGCGCGACAGTGACCCGGTTGAACGTGGTGGGCGTGCGGACGAACTGGTTGGTCAGTCGGATGCGGATCTGTGTGCCGTCCGCGCTGACGCGTTCGGCGTTGCGGCAACTGAAGTTCGAGGCGTTCAGCGGCATCGCCTCGTGCATGGCAGTGCCCCAGGCCGCGATCCACGTGGTGTCGGTGGTGCCCGAGGATGCCGACCCGGCCGCGCACGCCACGGCGGTCAACGCAGCCAGGCAGACGCCGATACGTCTACTCCACGGGTTCACCAACTGCTCCCAGTTCGTAACGGTATAGGTGCGGTTCGTTCGGATTCACCGCTGGCGCGCAAACACTTTCTGTGAATGAAAGCGCGACGTGATCAACAACACTGGGCTTACCGCCGCCATCGGGCACATCGGATCCAACGAATGGCAGCAATCCGTGACCGCTTACTCATCAACGTTGCCGTGGCGGCAGGCCGTACCCGTTCAGGCCGCCTCCCTCTTCGATCAGGACCGATCCATCACGCAGGGTGCCGATTCGCTTACCCGACAACGAAATGTTGGTGATGCGGTCGGTTTGCGCGGTCCACTGGGGGCCGGCGAGGCTGTCGTCCTTGACCGCGATGGCAGCGACGACAAAAGATGTCCGATGAAGCAAAGCACTTGCTCGTCCTCTTCGATTCCCCCACCTTCGTCGCAATTGCGACAAATCGCCACGACCGGCCCTGGCAGGATGCATGGCCAGTCCTGCGTGGCACCGACAGACTAAAACATCACTTCGCGAAACGGTGTTGTGATATCGGCCATAGTGCAAATGGCGGTTGACGGGTCTGATACGCCCGGTATAGGACTTATATCGAGCCGAAATCTTCGCGCCCGGTCGACCGAGAGACTCAGATGCGTGCGGCGAGATCCGGTTTCGTGCTGCCCTTTCAATTGGGCTGACCACGGTGCTGATCTCTGGTGCGATCGCCGCCCCGGTTGCGTCGGTGGCCACTTCGGACACCCACTCAGCGCCTGCGCAGACCACGACCTTTTTCCGCTGCCGGCTCGGATCGGGCGAAAGTGGCACTGCTGTGGCGAGTCGGCGGGCCGGCCCCGGTCCTGCTGGGAGATGCTGATGGCGCTGGGACGGTGCTCCACAGCTCCTGCGCTGTGGTGAGGGGGTCGCGTGGTGGTGCGTGTCCAGGACCGCTCCATAGGCGACAGAGAGGAAGCTGATTCGGCGAAGAACCTCGGTATACGCCCGAATCGGGTGCTAGCGACGAGAGCGTTGTCGGCCGGCCCGGCTCGGAGCCTGGTTCCACCGGCTCGGTCCGCGGCGGCCGGCGGCGACGATCGCGCGGAGGTCTTCGTCGGAGAAGCGCAAGTGTTTGCCGACGAATGTGCAGGGGATGAGGCGCTGGCCGGCTTTGCGGCGGAGCCACGACTCGCCGATGGTCAGCCGTTCGGCGGCGGCGGCCGGTGTGTAGAGGAGGTGGCCTGCGTCGTCGCCGGTGGGGGAGCCGGCGGGACCGGACTGCCTCGGCAGTTCAGGCGTTACGGCGTCGGAGTGGCGAAGTGGATCGTCGGTTTTCATGGCGGCCTCAAGGTGCGCGACGGATCATGGTCGCTGCTAACTCCGTTCGACCGCGTCGGGGGAGACAGAACAGTGATGATCCACTGTCAACCGCATCGAAGCTGGTTCGGTTCGGCGGCGGAGCCTGCGGCTGACCCTGTGGAGGTGCCGGCTCAGAGAGCCTTTGGTGATCCACCTGTTCGGGCGACGCTGCTGGGGCACTTTTCGTGACCCCGTTTCGCCGCCGTCGGCGCGTGCCCCAGTTTTGCCCCAGCTACTCGTCGGTAGCTGAACTTCTTCTTGGCGAAACTCACAGTTCGCCGATACGAAAAAACCGCTCAACCTGGAACTTCTGTCCCGGTGAGCGGTGTTTCGTCACTGTGGAGCTAAGGGGACTCGAACCCCTGACCCCCTCACTGCCAGTGAGGTGCGCTACCAGCTGCGCCATAGCCCCGAGGCGAAGGTGAACTCCGCATCTCGTATGCCCATACATTACACCCCGCCCAGACCCCCTCAACGCGGGGGTCCCTGCAACCCCCCGGTGCGATCCACAACCCGCTGACCAGCACATTCGCACCTTATTTTTAGTCCTGTATTGACGCCTCGCTGTGGCCGCCGTTACATTTTGCGCGGTTGTGACGCCGAGGTCCCCGCCCGTTACGCCGCGTCTTCAGACCGGGCACACCTCTCGATGACGCCGCGTGTGCGGCAGAGGAGGCTTCGATGACGAGACGGCGGGTGATGACGCTGCTCGCGGCAGCGTCGGTCCTGGTCGGAAGCATGACAACGACAAACGCGGAAGCCGCTGTTACCCCGGACGGGTGGTACACCGTTGCCGCCGCCGGTAGTGGGAAGTGTGTCGATGCCCGGGCTGCCGGTACGGCCGATGGGACCGTTGTCCAGCAGTACACCTGCAACCAGACCGTCTCGCAGCAGTGGCAGTTCCAGTCCACCGGGGACGGCTACTTCCGGATCAACGCCCGGACCAACCCGGCCGCCGCCTGGGATGTCACGGATGTGTCGACCGCCGATGGTGGGCTCGTCCAGCTCTGGACCTACTCCAGCGGGGCCAACCAGCAGTGGCAGGCCGTCGACGAGGGCGGCAACCGGTACCACTTCGTCAGCCGCAACAGCGGGAAGTGCCTCGACGTCCCGGGCGCCTCCGCCGCCGACTCCGTGCAGCTTCAGCAGTACACCTGCAACGGCACCGCCGCGCAGTCCTTCATGCTGGCCCCCGTGAACACGAGCCAGCCGGGCCAGCCGGACTTCGGGCCGAACGTCGTGATCTTCGACCCGTCCATGCCGAGCTCGACCATCCAAAGCCGGCTCAACAGCATCTTCTCCCAGCAGGAACGCAACCAGTTCGGCAGCCAGCGCTACGCCGTCATGTTCAAGCCCGGCACCTACGCCAATGACGTCAACGTCGGCTTCTACACGCAGGTGCTGGGCCTCGGCCTGAGCCCCGACGCCGTCACCGTCAACGGCGCCGTGCACGTCGAGGCCGACTGGTTCCCGCCGCAGAACGCCACCCAGAACTTCTGGCGGGGCGCCGAGAACCTGTCCGTGAACCCGAACGGGGGCGCCGACCGGTGGGCGGTCTCCCAGGCCGCGCCCTACCGCCGCATGCACGTCCGCGGCGACCTGCAGCTCGACGACGGCGGCTGGGCCAGCGGCGGCTGGATCTCCGACACGAAGATCGACGGCCAGGTCCGCTCCGGCTCGCAGCAGCAGTGGATCTCCCGCAACTCGCAGTTCGGCAGCTGGAACGGTTCGAACTGGAACATGGTCTTCGCCGGGGTCCAGGGCGCGCCCGCCAACACCTTCCCGTCGCCGCCCTACACGACCGTCGCGCAGACGTCGGTCGTGCGCGAGAAGCCCTTCCTCTACATCGACGGCGCCGGGAACTACCAGGTGTTCGTCCCGGGCGTGAAGACCAACGCCGCCGGCACGAGCTGGGCGAATGGCACCGCGCCGGGTACGTCGATCCCGATCGGCCAGTTCTCCATCGCCAAGCCCGGAGCCACCGCCGCGGACCTGAACGCCGCACTCGCCGCGGGCAGGAACCTGCTGGTCACGCCCGGTGTCTACCACCTGAACCAGACGCTGCGCGTCACCCGGCCGGACACCGTCGTGCTGGGCCTCGGCATCGCCACGCTGATCCCGGACAACGGCCTCACCGCGATGACCGTGGACGACGTCGACGGCGTCAAGGTCGCCGGCCTGCTCATCGACGCCGGCACGACCAGCTCGGCCACGCTCATGCAGGTCGGCCCGGCCGGCTCGGCCGCGAACCACGCGGCGAACCCGACGTCGCTGCACGACGTCTTCTTCCGGATCGGCGGCGCCGCCGTCGGCAAGGCGGCCACCAGCCTGGTCGTCAACAGCAGCAACGTGATCGGCGACCACATGTGGATCTGGCGCGCCGATCACGCCGAGCGCAACGAGTACGTCGGCTGGACCACCAACACCGCCGACACCGGGCTCGTCGTCAACGGCAACGACGTCACGATGTACGGCCTCTTCGTCGAGCACTACCAGAAGACGCAGGTGGTCTGGAACGGCAACGGCGGCCGGACCTACTTCTTCCAGAACGAAATGCCCTACGACGTGCCGAACCAGGCGAGCTGGATGAACGGATCGACGCCGGGCTTCTCGGCCTACAAGGTCGGCCCGAACGTCACCAGTCACGAAGCCTGGGGCCTGGGCAGCTACTGCTACTTCAGTACCAACCCGTCGGTCGCCAGCGCTCACGCGTACGAGGCGCCGAACACGCCGGGTGTCCGGTTCCACGACATGGTGACCGTTTCGCTCAACTACCAGGGCACGATCACGCACGTGATCAACAACACCGGCCCGGCGACGCCGTCCGGCACCAAGGCCGTCAACCTGGTGAGTTACCCCTGAGCACCGGCGTGCGCCGTGGTGGCGGCCGCGGCGCACGCCGGTCCTTTGTGGATACGCCCGAACGGGGTGTTCCGGGAGCCGGACGGGGTAACCCTCGCGATACTGAGGTGTCCATCGATCCGGGAGCGGCAGATGACCTCGTTCGCAGCGTTCACCGTCGTCGAACCCCGCAAAGCCTGGCCGATCGCCGCCGTCCGAGGCGGGTTCGCCGTGCTCTTCGGGCTCTTCGCGCTGATCTGGCCCGGCGCCACCGTGCTCGTCCTGGCGATCCTGTACGGCGTGTACGCGATCGTCGACGGCATCGGCGGCCTGATGCAGGCGTTCCGCCCGGGCGACACCGGGCACCGCGTGGCCTACGGCGTCCTCGGCGCGCTCGGCATCGTCGCCGGGATCCTCGTCCTGGTCTGGCCGGGCATCACCGTCCTGCTGCTGGCCCTGCTGGTCGGTTTCTGGGCGATCATCACCGGCATCGCCGAGATCGCCGCGGCGATCCGGCTGCGCAAGCAGATCCAGGGTGAGGCCTTCCTCATCCTGGCCGGCGCGATCTCCCTGATCGCGGGCGTCCTCATCGTGATCAACCCGATCGCCGGCGCGTACGGCATCGCGCTGCTCGTCGGCAGCTACGCCCTCATCTACGGCATCGTGCTGCTGGTGCTGGCCTTCCGGCTGCGCAAGCTGGGAACGGGAGACGCGCAAACTGAGTAACGTGCGGGAGTGTCGACCCGCGAACTGGTGGTGCTGGGCACCGCGAGCCAGGTGCCCACGCGCCACCGCAACCAGAACGGTTACCTCCTGCGCTGGGACGGCGAGGGCATCCTCTTCGACCCCGGCGAAGGCACCCAGCGGCAGATGCTGCGAGCGGGGGTGGCCGCCACGGACATCACGCGGATCTGCATCACGCACTTCCACGGCGACCACAGCCTCGGCCTGCCCGGGGTGATCCAGCGGCTGTCGCTGGACAAGGTCGGCCACCCGGTCGACGCCCACTTCCCGGCGTCCGGCGCGCACTACTTCGAACGCATGCGGCACGCGACGGCGTTCTACGAGCAGGCCGACCTGCAGGAACACCCGATCGCCGAGGACGGCCCGATCGCCACGGGGAAGCTCACCCTCGAGGCAAGGCGGCTGAGCCACCCCGTCGAGGCGTTCGGCTACCGGCTGACCGAGCCCGACGGCCGCACCATGCTCCCCGAGCGGCTGAAGGCACACGGCATCGCGGGCCCCGACGTCGGCAGGCTCCAGCGGGAAGGGCGTCTGGGGACGACGAGACTCGAAGACGTCAGCACGCCGAGGCCGGGCCAGCGGTTCGCGTTCGTGATGGACACCCGGCTGTGCGACGCGGTGTACGCCCTCAGCGAAAACGCCGACACACTCGTGATCGAGTCGACGTTCCTGGCCGAGGACACCGCCCTGGCGGAGGACTTCGGCCACCTGACCGCGCAGCAGGCGGCGCGCGTCGCCGCCGAGTCCGGCGTCCGGCAGCTCGTCCTGACGCACTTCTCGCAGCGCTACCCCGATCCGGAGCGCTTCGCGGCGGAGGCGCGAGCCGAGTTCGACGGCGAGATCGTCGTGGCGCAGGACCTGGAGCGGGTCCAGCTGCCGAAAAGACGTTCTTCGCCGACCGGGCGCCGCGAGCCGTAGGCTGCATCTCGTGAGCCAGCCGATCCTGATGACCGTCGACGACGATCCCGCCGTGTCCCGCTCGGTCGCCCGTGACCTGCGCCGGCGCTACGGGAAGGACTACCGCGTCATCCGTGCCGACTCCGGCATGGACGCGCTCGAAGCGCTGCGCGAGATCAAGCTGCGCGGTGACGCCGTCGCGGCGATCCTCGCCGACTACCGGATGCCGCAGATGGACGGGATCGCCTTCCTCGAGAAGGCGATGGACCTGTTCCCGCACGCCCGCCGCGCCCTGCTGACCGCCTACGCCGACACCGACGCCGCGATCCAGGCGATCAACGTCGTCGACGTCGACCACTACCTGCTCAAGCCGTGGGACCCGCCGGAGGAGAAGCTCTACCCGGTGATCGACGCGCTGGTCGAGACCTGGAAGGCGGTCGGCGACAAGCCGGTCGAGGAGGTCAAGCTCATCGGCCACCGCTACAACTCGCCCTCGTTCCACCTGCGGGACTTCCTCGCGCGCAACGCCGTTCCGTACCGCTGGTACTCGGTCGACGACGACGAGGGCTGCCGGATCCTGCAGGCCGCGGAGGCGACCGACAAGGACATCCCGGTGGTCGTCACCCCGGACGGCACCGTCCTCAAGAACCCGACCGGCGGCGAGATCGCCGACGCGGTCGGTTTGTCGACCCGGCCGGCGCAGGAGTTCTACGACCTCGTCGTGATCGGCGGCGGCCCGGCCGGCCTCGGTGCCGCGGTGTACGGCGCTTCGGAGGGCCTGCGCACGGTGCTCGTCGAGAAGAAGGCCACCGGCGGCCAGGCCGGCACGAGTTCGCGCATCGAGAACTACCTCGGCTTCCCCGACGGCGTCTCCGGCGCGCAGCTGACCGACCGGGCGCGGCGCCAGGCGCAGAAGTTCGGCGCCGAGGTCCTGACCGCCCGCGACGTCGTCGGCCTCGAAGCCCGCGGTTCGCAGCGGGTGATCACCTTCGGCGACGGCAGCGAGATCGCCGCGCACTCGGTGATCCTCGCCAGCGGCGTCAACTACCGCGCCCTGGAAGCCGGCGGCATCGAGGAGCTGACCGGCCGCGGCGTCTACTACGGCTCGGCCGCGACCGAGGCGCCCGAGTGCAAGGGCGAGCACGTCTACATCGTCGGCGGCGCGAACTCCGCCGGGCAGGCCGCGGTGTTCTTCTCCAAGCACGCCAGCGACGTCACGATCCTGGTGCGCGGCGCGTCGCTGGAGTCCTCGATGTCGCACTACCTGATCGAGCAGATCGCCGGGATCGAGAACATCCACGTCCGCACGCACATCACCGTCAAGGAGGTGCACGGCGACGGCCACCTGGAGCGGCTCACGCTCTGCGAAAACGGCGTCACCGAGACGGTCGAGACCGGGCACCTGTTCATCTTCATCGGCGCGGCCCCGCGCACCGACTGGCTCGGCGACGCGATCCACCGCGACGAGCACGGCTTCGTGTGCACCGGGCCGGACCTCCTGAGCGCCGGTCAGCGGCCCGCGGGCTGGCCGCTCGACCGTGATCCGCACTACCTCGAGTCGTCGATCCCGGGCGTGTTCGTGGCCGGCGACGTGCGGTCCCAGTCGGTCAAGCGGGTGGCCTCCGCGGTCGGCGAGGGCGCGATGGCCGTGACGCTGGTACACCGGTACCTGGAGGAACAATGAGCGCACTGCCGCGGGAAGAGCTTCGCGGCCTCTTCCTGTTCGAACACCTTTCCGAAGACCAGCTCGACTGGGTCGCCGCCAACGCTGTGCTCGAGGAGCACGAGGGTGACTCGTTCGTCATCCGCGAGGGCGACGAAGCGACCTGCTTCTACGTGATCCTGAACGGCGCCGTCCGGATGACGCGGCTGGTCAGCGGCACCGAAGTCGAGACGAACCGGTCCGACCAGCGCGGCGCCTACTTCGGCGCGACGCAGTTCTTCGTGCACCAGGAAGCCGAGCACCGCTACGGCGCTTCGGTGCAGGCGCTGAGCGACCTGACGCTGCTCGCGCTGCCCGCCGCGGAGTTCTCCGTCGAGTTCCGCAGGTGGTTCCCGATGGCGACGCACCTGCTGGAGGGCATGTACCTCGGCTGGCGCAACAGCGACACGGTGATCGGCTCCCGCCGCCGCCTGCTGGCGCTCGGCGAGCTCTCGGCCGGCCTGACGCACGAGCTGAACAACCCGGCCGCGGCCGCCGTCCGGGCGACGTCCGCCCTGCGCGAACGCGTCGCCGGGATGCGGCACAAGCTCGCGTTCCTGGCCAAGAAGGACATCGACCCGGAGCTGCTCTACCAGCTCATCGACGTCCAGGAACGCCTGGTCAAGCAGGTCGTGCAGGCCGAGAAGCTGACCGCGATGCAGCAGGCCGACCGCGAGGACGAGATCGGCGACTGGTTCGACGACCACGGCATCGACGGCGGCTGGGACCTCGCCGACATCTACGTCCGGGCCGGGCTCACCACGGCCGATCTCGACAACGTCCTGGAGCAGGTCGGTGACACCTTCATGGAAGGTGCCGTCCGCTGGCTCGCCTACGCGCTCGAAACCGAGATGCTGATGGGCGAGATCGAGGACTCCACGACGCGGATCTCCGCGCTGGTCGGCAAGGCCAAGCAGTACTCGCAGATGGACCGGGCGCCGCACCAGTGGGTCGACGTCCACGACGGCCTCGACTCCACGCTCGTCATGCTCTCCGGCAAGATCGGCGGCGGCATCCGCGTCGTCAAGGAATACGACCGCAGCCTGCCGAAGATCCCGGCGTACCCGGCCGAGCTGAACCAGGTCTGGACGAACATCATCGACAACGCCCTCGGCGCGATGAAGGGCGAGGGCACGCTGACGCTGCGGACGTGGCGCGTCGACGACCAGATCCGCGTCGAAATCGGCGACACCGGCCCGGGCATCCCCGCGGACATCAAGCCGCGGATCTTCGAGCCGTTCTTCACGACCAAGCCGGTCGGCGAGGGCACCGGGCTGGGCCTGGACATCTCGTGGAAGATCGTCGTCGAGCGGCACCAGGGCGACCTGCGCGTCGAATCGGAGCCGGGGAATACCCGGTTCGAGGTCTGCCTGCCGACGGTCGAGCAGGCCTCGCTCTGATGGCTTCCGTCCCGACGGTCACGACCGAACTCGGGGCGCTGGTCGGGCTGGCGGGTGACGGCGTCCGCGTCTGGCGCGGGATCCCGTACGCCCGGCCGCCGGTCGGCGAGCTGCGGTGGAAGGCACCGCAGCCGCCGTCGCTGTCCGGCGGCGTGCACGTCGCCACCGAGTACGGGCCGCACGCGATGCAGGCACCGGACCCGATGAACCCGTCGGCCGTGTGCGACGAGGACTGCCTGTACCTCAACGTCTGCACCCCCGAGGGCCCCGCGCCCGACGGCGGGTGGCCGGTGCTGTTCTGGCTGCACGGCGGCGGCTACCGCGTCGGCCACGGCGAACAGCTGGGGGACGGCGAGGAGTTCGCGCGCGCCGGGATCGTCGTGGTCACCATCAACTACCGGCTCGGCTCGCTCGGCTTCCTGCACCTCGACGGGATCTTCGGCGAATCCGAAGCAGACGCCGGCGTCTGCGGTTTCCTCGACCAGGTCGAGGCCTTGAAGTGGGTGCGCCGCAACGTCTCCGCGTTCGGCGGGGATCCCGCGCGGATCACCGTCTACGGCGTCTCGGCGGGCGCGAAGAGCGTCGGGAACCTGCTGGGCAGCCCGCTGGGTGCCGGGTTGTTCGCGCAGGCCATCAGCAGTTCCGGCGGCGCGGACCACGTGGCGACGCCGGAGGCCGGGACGGCGCTGGCACGGCGCCTGCTGGACGAGGTGGGCTGCCAGGACATCACCGCGTTGCGGTCGCTGCCGGCCAAGGAGTTCGTCGAGGCGCAGGAACGGATCCTGAGCGGGTTCCAGGCGCTGTGGCTGTGGCGCCCGACGCTGCACCCGCGCGTGCTGCCCGAGGTGCCGATCGGGCCGATCCGGCGGGGGAGCGCGGCGGGCGTTCCGCTGCTGGTCGGCTGCAACAGCAACGAAGGCAGCACGTACGCGATGATGCTCGGCGAAGAGGTCGCTTCCGCTCCGGCTGCCGATGTTCTCGCGAGCATCCTCGGCGATCCGGGTGCTTCGCGGCTTCTCGAGACGTACCTTCGGCGCGTCCCCGACCTGCGAGCCGCCCGGATCGCCGCGATGGGCGACGAGCGGTACGGCATCCCGACGCAGCGGCTCGCCGACGCGCAGTCCGCGCACGCTCCCGTTTACCGGTACCGGATCGACATCGCCGCGCCCGGCGTGCCCGAGCAGCTCGACGGCGGCCACGGCACCGAGACCACGATGGCGTGGAAGGTCCCGCTTCCCTTGGCCGCGCAGGGGACCGCCGTGAACCCGGCGCGCGAGCGGGCGGCCCTGCTCATCCACCGCTGCTGGGTGGGGTTCGTGCGCGACGGCGTCGCGTCGGCCGATGGACCCGAATGGCCGTTGTACGGCCCGGAATTGCGGCCGGTGCTGGTGTTCCGGGAGGACACGGACCTGGTGCTCGATCCGCGGGCGGACGAACGCGCGGCCTGGGGCGACGTGGAATGGGCTTCGGGGACCTGGTTCCCGGTGGCCTGATTTCCTTGCGTGGCAACGGTTTTCCGGGTGTACCCGTGTGAGTGATGTGTTCGAACGCGCGTTCGAGTAGCTTGGTCGGTGTGAGCCAATTCCGGCTCACACCGGCGAAGGGGGAGAGCTATGGACGCGCACCGAGGTTCGGCAGGGTCATGGTCATGGCCGCGGTGGTCAGCCAGCTCAGGAGGTCCGGCAGGGGAATGCGGGAGAGGCGCTCCGGCCATTCCTCCGCCACCGTGTGCAGCACGAGCTCGTCGTGCCGCGGCTCCACCTTCGTCAGTTTCAACCCGGGCGGGAGTTCCGGCAGGGGAAGCACGATGGGCTGGAAGCGGCGGGGCGGCCGCAGCTGCCGCCGTCCGATGTGGAGGGTCTGCGGCACGAGCACCACGCCGTCGTCCGCCACCTGCGGGCGGAGAGTCAGATGTCCCCAGTGCGGCCGCTTGGCCCAGTGGATCCGCAGCAGCCCGCCGTCGGCCGGGGCCGCGACGATCCCGGGGCGGACTTTCGCCACCCGGCCCCGCAGCACGTCGGCGGAGACGGCGATCGCCAGCTGCACCCGCGCGGGTTTGGCGGCCGGCGTGGGCAGCGAGCGGAGGCGGACGTCTTCGGCGAGCACGGTGACGCGGCGGAGCTGGATGCTTCCGGGCGCGCCACCGTCGGCGGCTTCGGGGACTGCGGCGGCTGCGGCGTTTTCGGCGTCCGGTTCCGGCCAATCGACGTCCTCGGCGACGATCCGGACGTCGCCGAGGCGTCCGGTGGCCAGCCGGAGGCTGTCGGCCGGGTAATCGAGTTCGGCGAGGGTGAAGGCGACTTCGCGGTCACCCACCTTCGCGGTCAGCCGGCGGCCGACGAGCTGTTCGGTGACGGTGCGCGCCAAGGCGGCCGGCGTGACCGGGACGTTCGGGAGCAGTGAACGCCCGGCCGCGGCCAACCCGGCCAGCTCAGGCCACGGCGACCAGCCGTCGAACCACCTGCCGTCGCTCATCCGTCCAGTGTCGCCCACGGACACGATCGGCGGCGACGGCGGGTGGTTCCGGGGTGGTCCAGCGGATCGCCGCCGGTCACCGGCCCGCGAAGCGGGCGATGATGCCGGTGATGACCAGCCAGAACACCGCGGCGAGGCCGAAGTCGAGGATCACGGCCAAGCTGGGGCTGTCGACCGGGAACAAGCCGGGCCAGAACAACGCGAGAGGAACCGCCAGTGACCTGATGAACTGGAAGAAGGCGTTCCCGGCATTCGCGCCGGCGAGCACCATGATCATGTAGAGAACTTCGATCCCCGCGAAGATCGCGCCGATCGCCGTGATGACCCGCACGGCCGTGTTGCGTCTGGTGGTGGTTCGCCAAGGAGACATGCCGCGAAATTCCCGCATCAGGTGACCGATCAAACGCTCCAAGGCCGAGATTGCGCCGTTTGGCCGCTCGCTATTGCTCTCCGGCACCGCTTCGGCACTGTGGGTGAGTGATTCGAGGGCAATGTCCGCCTTGGGCGCGGGTGAGCACCATGTTGGCAAGACACTGCCGGGCACGAGCCACCGCTTGCAGCCAGGTCGGCGGTGACTCCCCGATCACCGGCTCGCCCTAGGGACGCACCGCCTCACCGAGCAGCCGGGCGATAGCCCAGTCCTGAATCGCGAGCCCGACGGACTTGAACACGGTCCGCCCGTTGACCGTCGGCGGTGTGCGCAGGGCCGGACCCAGCTCGGCCAGCTCCGCGCGCTCGAGAAGCCCGGTGTCGACGGCGTGGATCACCTCGCCCGCCTCCTCGAGAGCCGCGTCGATCTGATCCACCACCACGCACCCCGCGGTGGCGAGCAACTCCGCGGGAAGCTCCCGCATGGACGGCAGGTACGAGCCGATCGCGTTGACGTGAACGCGTTCCGGCAAGTCATCGACTCTGAAGAGAGGGGCACGGGATGACGTAGCGCAACAGACGATCTCCGCGTCGGACACCGCGTTCGGGGCACTCGAAGCCACCCGCACCGCGACTTCCGGGAACTCGGCGCGCAACCGGTCCGCGAACGCCTGCGTTCGCAACCGGTCGCGGCCGAACACCGCCAGCCGGCGCACCGGGCGCACCGCCGCCACGGCGCGCACCTGGTCGGCGGCCTGGGCGCCGGTGCCGAGGAGGGCCAGGCGGCTCGCCCCGGGCGGGGCGAGCAAGTCCGTGGCGACGCCGGAGACCGCGCCGGTGCGCAGGGTGGTGACCTCGACGGCGTCGGCGACCAGCTGGCCGTCGGCGGTGTTCCACACCAGCGTGCCCAGGATCATCGGCGTCCGGCCGGGGACCAGGTTGAGCGTCTTCACGACCGTCGTCGACGACGGTGTGTGGCAGGCGGTCATCACGAGCGTCGTGGCTCCGGCGAAGGACAGCCGTTGCGGCACCACGAACCGGCCGGCGGCGAGGTCGAGGAATGCCTCGCGGACCGCTTCGACGGCGGCCGTCATCGGCACGGCCCTCCGGACGTCGTCGGCGTCGAGCATGCGCGGCCCCTCCGGCATCGGGTCTGCCGCTAGCCTGGCGGCATGTCCGAGGCCACGCAAGATCCTGTCCAGGACCAGCGATTCGTCCGCGACGACCGGTACGGGGAGGAGCTCGCCGGGCGGCACTACGTGCGGTGCGAGTTCCACGAGGTCGACTTCTCGGAGGCGGTCACGCGGAATTCGGTGTTCACCGACTGCGTGTTCGGCAACGTGCGCTTCAACGCGTCGCGGCACACGGACTCGGCGTTCACCGGCTGCGCCTTCAAGCGGTGCAACTTCTTCGACGCCGAATTCACCGGGTGCAAGCTCGTCGGCGCCACGTTCACCGAGTGCGAGCTGCGGCCGTTGCGGGTCACCGGCGGGGACTGGTCGTTCGCCGGGCTGGCGGGCGCCGACCTGCGGACGGTCACCTTCCAGGGGGTCCGGATGCGGGAAGCCGACCTCACCGGGGCGGACTGCGCCGGCGCGGTGTTCGCCGACGTCGACCTGTCCGGGGCGCTGCTGCACGCCGTCAAGCTGCCGAAAGCCGAGCTGCGGGGCAGCGACCTCTCGGCGCTCGACCCGCTGAACGCCGAGCTGGCCGGGGCGATCGTGTCACCCGAACAGGCTGCGGTGCTCGTCACGTCGCTCGGGCTGCGGGTGCGGGCGTAGGCTCGGCGCGATCGGGAAGGAGCGCCGCATGGGTGTCGTGACACCGGGTTTCCAGGGCCGCGCGCGCAGCGGCAACCCGCGGCTGCCGCCGGGGCAGTACCTGGCCGAGGACTTCCCGGTGCTTTCGGCGGGCCCGACCCCGCGCGTGCGGACCGAAACGTGGGAGTTCACCGTCACCACCGAGGCGGGGGAGAAGCACGCCTGGAACTGGGCCGAGCTGATGGCCCTGCCCAGCGAGAAGCCCACAGTGGACATCCACTGCGTCACCCAGTGGTCCAAACTGGACACTCGCTGGCGCGGTGTTTCGATCGACACGCTGGTCGGCGGGCTCGGCACCGAAGCCGACTACGTGATGGTGCACGCCTACGGCGGGTACACGACGAACCTGCCGCTGGCCGACCTGCTCGACGGCCAGGCCTGGATCGCCTACGAGTACGGCGGCAAGCCGCTGACGCCCGAGCACGGTGGCCCGGCGCGGCTGCTCGTGCCGCACCTGTACTTCTGGAAGTCCGCGAAGTGGGTGCGCGGGCTGGAGCTGAAGACCCGGGACGAGCCGGGCTTCTGGGAGAACGCCGGCTACCACGACTACGGGGATCCATGGCGCGAACAGCGGTATCAGGGCGACTAGCCTGGCGGGTCGCCCGCCTGGCCGGATTCCGCGACGAGACGCCGACGGCGCGCACGCTCGTCTTCGACCTGCCCGGCTGGCCGGGCCACCTGGCGGGCCAGCACGTCGACGTCCGGCTCACGGCCGCGGACGGCTATCGCGCGCAGCGCAGCTACTCCCTCGCCGCGCCGGCGGACGGCGACCGCGTGGAGCTGACGGTGCAGCGCGTCGCCGACGGCGAGGTGTCCGAGCACCTCACCGGCCCGTACGGGATCGGCGACCCGGTCGAGATCCGCGGGCCGATCGGCGGCTGGTTCGCCTGGCGCCCGACGGACCCGGCGCCGGTGCTCCTGATCGCGGGGGGCTCGGGCATCGTCCCGCTGATGGCGATGGTCCGCGCCCGCCGCGCGGCGGGCGTCCGGACGCCGTTCAAGCTGATCTACTCGCTGCGCACCCCGGCCGAGCTGTACTACGCGGACGAGCTGCGCACGCCCGTGGCGGGCGTGGACGTGACCTACGTGTACACCCGCGAGCTGCCCGAAGGTCGCCTCGGCATTCCCCGCCGCATCGACGTGGCGACGATCAACACGGCGGGCTGGCCGGCCGAGTTCGGCGCGTCGTGCTTCGTCTGCGGCCCGACGGGCTTCGTGGAAACGGTGGCGGACATCCTGGTCGCGCTGGGCCACGACCCGCACCGGATCCGCACCGAACGCTTCGGCCCCAGCCGCGACTGACCAGCGAGCCGCCGACTCGCCCAGCAGGCATCCGATGAATAGGGGATCGACTGCCCCGCTGAGCGGGAAATTGTCGACATGTTGGTCGAGAGATCCTATCTTTCCTCCATGCTGACCAAGTGGGGCTCGACGCGGCGGCGCACCGTGGTGACCGTCCTCCTGAGTGCGGGCGCACTGCTCGCCACGACCGGTCCGGTGGCCGCGGCCGGTCCCGATGCCGCCGGCCGGGACGTCTACGTCTCACCCGGTGGGTCCGATCGGGCCTCCGGGAGCGCCGGCCACCCCGTCCGGACCCTCGACCGGGCCCGCGACCTCGTGCGGCAACGCGCACCGCACCTCACGCGGGATCTCACCGTCCACCTCGCGCCCGGCGTCTTCCGGCTGGCCGCACCCCTGCAGCTCGACGCGCGGGACTCCGGCGGCAACGGTCACCGCGTCGTCTGGCAGGGCAGCGGTGACACCGAGCTGAACGGCGGCGTGCGCGTCACCGGCTGGCAGCCCGTGCCGGGCCGTCCGGGCCTGTTCGCCGCGCCCGCGCCCGCCGGGCTGGACAACACCCGCCAGCTCTACGTCGACGGCGTCCGCGAGCAACGCGCCCGCGGCCCCCTGCCGGTGACGGTCAAGGCCACCGCCACCGGATACACCGCCAGTGCCGACACGCTCGCGCACTGGCGCAACCCGAAGGACGTCGAGTTCGTGTACGTCTCGGGTGAGGCGCTCTGGAACGTCCAGCGCGACGGCCTCGGCCAGTGGACCGAACCGCGCTGCCCCCTCGCCGCCGCCGAAGGCACGACGATCACCATGGCCCGCCCGTGCTGGGACAACTCGACGAAACGCGTGCTGTTCCCGGACATCCCCGGCCGCAGCGTCAACATGGTCGGCCCGGCCGACCTCACCAACGGACGGCACCCCACCTACGCCGAAAACGCCTTCGAACTGCTCGACACCCCGGGTGAGTGGTACCTCGACCGGTCCGCCCGCGTCGTCTACTACCTGCCGAAGCCCGGCCAGGACCTGCGTCGCGCGGACGTCGAAATGCCGGTGCTGGAGAAGCTCCTCGACGCGAAAGGTACCGCCGCCGCGCCGATCCACGACATCGCCTTCCGCGGCTTGCGCTACTCCTACGCGACCTGGCTGACGCCTTCGTCGCCCGAAGGGTTCTCGGAAATCCAGGCGGGGTACACGATCACGGGCGCCGACGGCTGGGCCGTCCAAGGCCTCTGCCAGTTCGTGCCCGGCGGCACCTGCCCGTACGCCTCGTGGACGCGGGAACCCGCCAACGTCTCCGTCTCGCACGGCCGGCGCGTCGAATTCGCCGACAGCGTGTTCGCCCATCTCGGCGGCGCCGGGCTGGACCTCGTCGACGGCACCAAGGAAGCCCAGGTGCGCGGCGACGTCTTCACCGACATCTCCGGCAACGGTGTGCAGATCGGCGGCGTCGACAAACCGGTGACGGACACCGATGCCGACGTCGTGCGGGACGTCCGGGTCACCGACAACCACCTCTACGGCCTGCCGCGCGAATTCCACGGCGGCGTGCCGATCGTCAACGGCTACACCGTGCGGAACACCATCTCCCACAACCAGATCGACCACGTCGGCTACTCGGCGATCTCCGTCGGCTGGGGCGGCTGGCCGGACAAGATCAAGCGGCCCGCGACGCCGAACCTGTCGCGCGACAACGTCGTGTCGGACAACCTGATCTTCGACTACATGCAGATGCTCGACGACGGCGGTGGCGTCTACACCCAGGGCATCACCGGCAGCTCCCTCGACGACGGCGAGAAGGTCACCGGCAACGTCATCCACGACCAGTGGGGGCTCGGCAAGGGCGTCTACACCGACAACGGCAACACCTACGAGACGATCCGCGGCAACGTCCTGTACCGCACGGCGTACTTCAACGTCGGCACGGTGCACGTCGACTACCGCGACGACCTCGGCAACAACGACCCGACGCTGATCGAGGGCAACTACTGGGAGCAGGGCGACCGCGACAAGGTCGACAAGGGCGCGATCACCCGCGGGAACCAGCTCCTCGCGAACCCGGCCGGCGCACCGGCGGCGATCGTCGCGAACGCGGGCCTCGAGCCGGCCTACCGCGGGCTGCTCACCCGGCCGGTCGGCGGGCGGGCACCGGCCGAAGCGCCGTCACGGGTCGGCACGTTCGCCGTCGCGGGGAAGCTCTACGCGACCTGGAACCCGACGTTCGCCTTCAACAACGCACCGGTCACGGACTACGTGGTGACCGCATCGGGTGGCGGGCGCACGTATTCGGCCACGGTCACCGCGGCCGACTTCGCGAAGCGCGCGTACGCCGAAGTGCCGGGGTTGACGGACGGGACGCCGTACACGGTGACAGTCGCGGCGCGCAACGCGTTCGGCACGAGCGAGCCTTCGCTGCCATCGGCACCGGTGACCCCCGGCCTGAAACCCGCGGCGCTGCCGGGAATCCCGACGAGCGCGCGGGCACTGCCGAGCGCCACGGCGGCCTCGATCCGCTGGAACCCCCCGGCGGCAGCGGGCGACACCCCGGTGCTGGGCTACGTGATCACGGTGTCCGACGGCCGCACGATCCCGGTGCAGGGCCGCGACGCCCTGGTCACCCAGCCGACGGTCAAGGGCATGACCAGGGTCGTGGACAACCTCAAGCCGGCAACGGCCTACACGTTCACGGTCGCCGCGGTGACGGCCACCGGAACGGGGCCGGCGGCCACTTTCACCGCCACGACGTCGTAGCGCACCGCGCCGGCTCGCGCCCCGATGCCCGTCAAGTGGCGTCGGGGCGCGAAAGGAGCTCCCGCAGCGTCGCCAGCAGCTCTCGCCGGTCCGCCGCCCCGAGCTTTCCGCGGATCCGGGCCATGTGGTGCTCCACCGTCTTGCCCGAAATGAACAGCTTGCTGCCCGCCTGCTTGTACGTCAGCCCCTCCACGACCAGGCGGGCGACCTCCAGTTCGCGCTCGCTCAACGCCGCCAAGCCCGTCCCGGCCGCCGGTTCCGGGGAGGCTCCGGGTTCGCGGCGGGCCGCCGTGCCCTGGAACTGGCGGGCCGCCTCCAGGAGCTGGACCATCGCCTTGCGGTCGGACGTGCGGATCGCCGCCTGGCCCGCGAGCCGGGCCGCGTCCCAGCGCAGGCCCAGGTCGTGCAGCTCGGCCGCCGCCGCGGTGATGGCGTCCGGGTCGAACGTTCCGCCGAGCACCGCCAGCCAGCCCTGGGCCGCCGTGGCCAGGGCACGGGGGTGGCGGCCGCAGTGGGCGTGCGTGGTCAACGTCGCCAGGTGGGCCTTGACCGCGTCCGCGTCCTCCAGCGTGATCGCCGCGTGCAGCTCGTGCCAGACCAGCGAAACCGTCCACAGTGGAGGTTCGCCGAGCCGGGCCAGCAGGCCGTGGGCGCGTTCGAACTGGCCGGAGAGCTTCGCGAACGCGCCGGTGCGGGCCGCGGCGATCGCCAGCTCGCCCAGTGGCAGCAACGTGAACAGGTCGGTCTGCTGCCGCATCGACGCCTGGTACGCCCGGTTCCACGACCGCTGCAGCCCGACGAGGTCGCTGGCCCGCCGGGCCAGGCCCAGCTCCAGCGTCGCGAAGAACAGCTCGTCGCGGGCTTCCAGCGGCCGGCCCGCGACGGCGTCACGGTGTTCCGCGGCCGTCGCCAGGTCGCCCGCCGTCATCGCGACCCAGCCCAGCAGCAACCGGTGCCGCGCGGCCAGGAGGTCTCCGCCGGTTCCGCCGTCCAGCGCCCGGCTCAGCACCGACTCCGCCAGTGCCAGCTCACCCGTGTGCAGGGCGACGAGCGCGGCGAGCGCGGCCGGGCTGTCCGGCAGCAGCATGCCGCCCAGTGCCGGCTCCAGCATCGTGGCCGCGCCGAGCAGGGTCGACAACGTCTCCGTCGCGCAGCCGGACACCGAATCCACGATGCCGCGGGCCATCCGGGTGGCCGCGCCGGCGAACAGCGTCGGCGCGACGCCCGGGGTGGGGGAGTCGAGCAGGCGCCGGGCGCCCTCGATGTCGCCGGTGCCGACCGAAGCCGTCGCCGAGAACGCGTCCGCGCGGCCCGCCCAGTGGTACAGCTCGGCGCTGCGGGCCAGTTCGCCGCGGTGGGCCAGCACGGTCGCCGCGATCTCCGCCCCCGCCGCGCGGGTTTCCGCGTCGGCGGCACCGAGCATCCCGTCCCCGAGCCGCAGCGCGGTGTCGAGGTCGCCGGACAACGCGGCCGCGCGCGCCCAGCCCGCCGTGACGGCGGGAGAGCGGTCGCCCGCTTCGGCGGCGGCTTCGAACAACCGCGTCGCCAAGCGCGCGTCGGACGGCAGCGCTTCGCCCGCCGCCGCGGCGAACGCGGCGGCCGCGGACGCGCCGGAACTGCCCGTGCCGAGCAGGGACCGGGCCAGGTCGAGCACCGGAAGGCCGTTCGCCAGCTGCAGTTCGACCAGCCGCTGCACCGTCGTCAGCCGGCGCGCGGGCGGACCGAAGTCGCGGACGGCGGCCGCGGCCAGTGGCAGCAGCGTGTCGTCAGGGGCGAGCAGGCCGGTCGCGCGGGCGCCCTCGACGATGGCGGGCAGCTGGTCGGGACGGCGGTCGAGCAGGGCGCACAGCAGGTCGAGGTTGCGCCCGGCGCCGGCTTCGGCCGCGATCAGGTAGCGGAGCACGTCGTCGTCGAGCTCGTCGAGCTCGGGCCGGAACTCCTCCAGCCGCCCGAGCAGCGCGCGCTCGGCCAGCCGCGGCACGCCGCCGCTGCGGGCGTGCAGTTCGGCCGCGGCGGCCGGGTCGGCGGGGGAACCCGTCACCGCGGACATCAGCCGCGCCACGTCCTCGACGCCGAGCGGGCCGAGCTGCAGCAGCGTCCAGCCGGGCGCCACCGCGGCCGGCCGGTGGGCGACGACGATCGGGCCGTCCGCGCCGTCGAGCAGGTCCTCGAGCTGGTCGGCGCCGAGCCGGTCGGCGTCGTCGACCAGCACGGCGTCGACGCCGGCCGCCCGGTAGCGGCGATCGAGCGCGGCGAGCAGCACGCTCTTGCCGTAACCGCCGGGGGCGACGACGGCGAGCCGCAGCGGGGCGGCCGGCTCGGCGGTGACGCGGTCGAGCAGCTGCCGCGCCGCCGGGTGCACGGGAACCGTGTGCGGCGGGGGGACCTGCGTGAGCAGTGGGTTCAACAGTGACCTTCACCGGAGGGGGCGCAGTGGTGGGTGGGGGCGGGGGTACCGGCGGGGCCGGCGGTGGCGTCGCGGGCGGTGACGGTGATGACGACGGCCGAAACGGCCGCGGCGAGTACCAGGATCACGGCGGCGAGGGGACGCCGCCGGCGGAACAGGTTCAGCGGGCCGGTGCGCTCGGGCAGTTCGAACGGCGTGATCTCGACCGGCGGCCGGGGCGGCCGCTCGCCGAGCTCACCGAGCGTGTCCACCTTGGGGAGCAAGGTGGTTTCGACGGCGGGGGGTTCCTGCGGGGTCCCCCGGTGGTCGGCGCGCAGGGCCGCGAGGGCGGCCGCGCCGAGCGCGGTGGTCGCCGGCGGAACCGGTCCCGCGAACATCGGGCACGGCGGCCGGGCCGGCAGCGCGTGTGGGGGGACGTCGCCGCAGAACACCACGCCGGCCAGTCTCTTCGGGGCCGTCGAGGCCGCTCCGGCGAGCGCGAACAGCGTGCTCAGCGCGGCCGCCGGGGCCACCCCTTCCGCGCCATGGCCGAGCTGCCAGCCACTCGCGCCGCTCGCCGTCGCCAGCGTCACGTTCACGCCGTCGGTGCCGTACTCGCACACCCCGGCCACCTGGGCGCCGGGGCCGGGCAGCGGCAGGTGCGCCCCGAGCGCGGCGATCGAGCCGGGAACCAGTGTCACCGCGGTGAACCCGGCGTCGGCGAGTGCCCGGCGCAGCACGTCACGGCGGTAGCCGCCCCAGTCGCCGGGGTGGGTCAGCACCAGGTGCTGCGGGGGGCCGCCGAACAGGTTCGCGGCGTGCTCGGCGATCCCTTCGACCAGCACGGTGGTGAGCGTCTCGGGCGGGAACGGCTCCCCTTCGACGAGCATCGGCACGTCGTCGCCGATCCGCCGGTGGAAGCCGGTGAGCAGCCTGGACGGGACCCGCGCGCCCGCCTCCGCGGCGGCGTCGCCGGTGAGCAGGTACCCCTCGTCGTCGAGGAACAGCGCGGACGCCGCGGCCGGGGACCTCGTTCCCAGCCAAAGGGGTTCGGGCTCACCCCACCCGAGGCCCCGCCGGTGGCAGGTCGCGGCGTGGGTCCGGCCGTGGGCCACGTCGATCCCGAGGACGTAGGGCAACGGCGCTTTCCTCCTCACCTCGCGGCGGCCGATCGGGGGCAGGCAATCCCCCTAGGGTTCGGGGCATCCTCACCCAAACGGGTTAGTCAGGCAAGGGTCTGGAGGGATTTAACCCAACTGAGCGCGTCTCGGATGACCCCCTAACTCCCTAACGATGACATATCGATCCCCTATCGGCTGACCGGACTGCGACTCGGAGTAATCCCCGATGTGCGCTGGGGGACGCCCTCCCTACCTTGATGTCGGAGCACCGGTCCTTGCGGGCCGTGCCGTCCCCCGAACCACCGGATCTGGAGAAACCCATGGACTCCGTGCAGACCCTGCACGACTTCGCCCTCAACCTGCTCAACGACCCGACCGCGCTGGCGGCCTTCGGGACGGACCCGCAGGGCGTCCTCGCCGCCGCCGGTCTCGGTGACGTGAGCGCCGCCGACGTGCACGAGGTCATCCCGCTGGTGCTCGACTACGTGCCGGTCGACAGCCTCCCGGCCGTGGGCGGCCTCCCCGTCGTCGGCGACCTGTCCCCGGTCGGCACCGACGCCCCGGGCGTCCAGGGCGCGATCGACCAGCTCACCGCCCTCACCGCGGGCCTCGGCCTGCCGGCCACCTCGGGCCTGCCGGGCGTCGGCGACCTGGGTGTCGGCGAGCTCCCGGTCGTGGGCGAGCTGCCCGCCGTCGGCAGCCTCGGCTCGCTGCCGGGCGTGAACGTCGTCACCAACGCCGCCAACGTGACCGCGCTGGCCGGCAACGCCACCGGCGCCATCCTCGGTGGCGACCTGGCCCACGGCCTGGACTCGCAGGCGCTGGCCAACCTGACCGCCGCCCCGGCGTACCTGACGGAGCCGGAGTCGGGCGTGACCGGCAACGTGGCCTACGCCGCCGCCGCGGGTGTCGGCGAGGCGCAGCAGGTCCTCGCCACCTCGAACGCGGAGATCCACGAGGTCAACGGGCACGTCGGCGACGTGGCCGGCACCCTCGGCGACGTGACCGGTGCCCTCGGCGCCGGCAACGCGGTGAGCGGGCTGACCAGCCACGTCGGTGACTTCTCCGGCATCCTCAAGGGTGCGGGCGACGTCGACGTCAAGCACGTCACCGGCGACGTCGCGGGCGCCGTCCACGGCCTCGGTGACGTCACCAACACCGTGACCTCGGCCACCGGCATCAACGTCGACCACAACGTCGTCGGCCAGGTCGGCGAGCTCGCCAGCGGCAACGGCACGGCCGTCCACGACGTGGTGTCCGACGTCGCCGACGTCAGCCACAACGCCCTGGGCAACCTGCACCTCGGCGACATCGCCTCCGGCAACGACATCCACCTCGGGCACTGATCCCCGAACCGGTCACCGGTGCCCGTCCCGCGGTCTGGGTGCAGCCGCGGGACGGGCACCCGGTGTGCGTACGGGGAGTGAACCGGGGACACTCGACCATCGTGACCGCACCGGCTTGGCTCGAAGTGCTCAACGAGACGCTGGACGCGTGCCGCACGCACGGCCGCGCCGATCTCGCCGAGCGCCTGCGCAGACGCCGGGACGCCCCCACCGGGCAGACCCGGCTCGGCGTGCTCGGCTTTCCCAAACAGGGCAAGGGTTATCTGCTCAACGCCGTGCTGAACGCGCCGGTGTGCGCGGTCGGCGACGCTGCGACCCCCGCCGTCCCCACGGAAATCGCCTACTCACCCGAACCCGCCGCGACCCTGGTCGGCCGGTCCCGCGAACGGATCCCCGTCGCGGTCGAACGGCTCACCGGCGAGCTCGGTGCCCGGCCCGCCGGCACGCTCAGCCGCGTCGAGGTCGGCGTGCCGCGCGAACTGCTCTCGGCCGGTCTCGTGCTGGTCGACACCCCGCCGGTCGGTGACCCGCGGTCACCGCGCACCGCCGCGGCGCTGGATTTCCTCGCCGAAGCCGACGCGGTGATCCTCGTCTCCGACGCGACCGCCCCGCTGAGCGCGGCCGAACTCGCGCTCGCGCGGCACGTGCGCACCTGGTGCCCGCACGTCGTGCTGGCGCTCACGAAGATCGACGCCTGCCCCGGGTGGCGTGCGGTCGCCGAACGCGATCGCGCCATGCTCGGCGAGGCCGGGGTCGACGCGCCGGTCCTGCCCGTTTCGGCCGTCGTGCGCCAAGCCGCCGCGAAGGCCGGCGACGCGGAACTCAACGCCCGCTCGGGTTTCCCGGAGCTGCTGGGCTGGATCGCCGAGCAGGCCGCGCGCCCGCCCGAGCAGTCCCGCGCGCTCCTCGCCGCCGTCGGAGTCCGCGCCGCGGCCGCCGAATTGGTGGAATCCCTGCGCGACCGCATCGATACCGTCGCCCAGGACGCCGGGCTCGGCCAGGCTGCGCTGCTGCAGCGGGCCCAGCGCCGCGCCGACGACCTGCGCCGGCAGAACACCCGGTGGCAGAACCTGCTCTCCGACGAGATCACCGACCTGCTGTCCGACGCCGAGTACGACCTGCGCGAGCGGACCCGCAAGATCGTCACCACCATCGACCGGACCTTCGACGAAGGCGATCCGGCGAAGGTGTGGGACGAATTCGCGCCCTGGCTGGACAACGCGCTGGCCGAAGCCGTCGACGTCAACTACACGTGGCTGGCCGACCGGGCGGAGTGGATCGCGCAGGCGGTCGCGGCGTGCTTCGGTGCCCAGTACGACCGCGCACTGCCGGACCTGCGGCTCGACGGTTCCGGCGTGGAGCACCTCGAAGAGGTCGGGCGGCCGAAGATCGAGAAGTTCAAGATCGGCCAGCAGGCCTTCACCGGGCTGCGCGGGTCGTACGGCGGCGTGCTGATGTTCGGCCTGGTCACCAGCCTCGCCGGGCTGCCGCTGATCAACCCGGTCTCGATCGGCGCCGGCGCGGCGTTCGCCGCCAAGACGATCAAGGACGAAGGCGGGATGCGGCTGCAGCGACGGCAAGCCGTGGCCAAGCAGGCGGCGCAGCGGCACGTCGACGACGTCTTCCTGCGCTTCGGCAAGGAATGCCGGGACGCCATCCGCGTCGTCCAGCGGCGGCTGCGCGACCACTTCACCGGCCTGGCCGAAGAACTCGCCGACGAGCTGACGCACGAGCGGGAGACGATCCTGGCCGGCACCGCCGAGCGCGAGCGGCGGACCGGGCACATCCGCCGGGAAATCGACCGGCTCGCGGCCCTGCACCAGCGGGCCGGCGAGCTCGGCACGATCGCCGGACGGCAGCAACGGCGGGAGCTCTCGGCGTGACCAAGGACGTCCGCGACCTGCTGCACGCCGCGGCCGGGCTCTACCGGGACGACCCGCGGGCTTCGGCGCTGCTGCACGACTGTCTCACCCGGCTGGAGCAGCCGCTGCGCGTCGCGTTCACCGGGGCGCCTTCCTCGGGGAAGACGACACTCGCCGCCGCGCTGGGCGAATGGCCGACGCGCGCGCTGCGCGACCTCGTGCTGCTGGACGACCCCGGGCCGGGCGACGACGTCCCGGACGCGACCGTCCGCCTGGTCCGCCACCTCGAACCGGACGAGCTCGCGGCGGCCCACCCGCCGGGTGGCTCGGCGTTCGCGCGGCAGAGCGCGGTGAACTCGGTGCTGGTGCTGTCGCGGGCCGACGAGGTCGGCGCGGGCCGGATCGACGCGCTGCTCACCGCGAAGCAGCTGGCGCGCCGCGCGTGGCGGGAAGACCCGCTGTGCACGGGGTTCCTCGGCGTGATCGCCGTCGCCGGGCAGCTCGCCTACGGCGGCCGGTCGCTGCGCGACGACGAGTTCGACCTGCTGGCGGCGTTCGCCGCGGTGCCGCGCGAGGAGCTGGAACGGCACGTGCTGTCGGTGGATTCGTTCACCGACCCGGCGTTCCCGGGTCCGATCCCGGTCGAGACGCGGCGGTCCCTGGTGGTGCGGTTCGGGATGTTCGGCGTCCGGCTGGCGCTCACGCTGATCCGCACCGGCTGCGACGACCGCGTCAAGCTCTCGGCGGAACTGGTGCGCCGCAGCGGGTTGGGCGAGCTGCGGGACACCCTGGCCGGGTGTTTCGTGGCGCGGGCCGAGGCACTGCGGGCACGCACGGCGATCATCCGGCTGGAGGCCCTGCTGGCGGACCGGCCCCGCCCGGGCGGCGACCGGCTGGTGTCACGGGTGGAGCGCTTCGCCGCGGCCGCGCACGACTTCCGCGAGCTGCGGCTGATCGCCGACATCCGCGGCGGCCGCACGGCGCTGTCCGGCGAACCCGCGGAGGAAGCGGTCCGGCTGCTGGGCGCGCAGGGCACGGCGCCGGCCGACCGGCTGGGCCTGGAACCGGACGCGGACCCGAACGAGATCTACGAAGCCGGCCTCGACGCGCTGCGGCGCTGGCGGCACGAGGCCGAACGTCCGGACCGCCCGCACGCCGAGCGGACCGCGGCGCACGTGGTGGTGCGGTCCGCCGAGGGGCTGCTCGCGCTGTTCGCCTAGAGGACGGCGGTCACTTCGACCTCGACCAGGTGCTCCGGGACGTCGAGCGCCGCGACGCCGATGAGCGTGGCGGGCGGCTTCGCCGTGGTCCCGATCTTGGCGCTGCCGCGGGCGATCCCGTCGAGCAGGGCGGGCATCTTCTCGGGCTTCCAGTCGACGGCGTAGATGGTCAGTTTCGCCACGTCGTCGAACGATCCGCCGGCCGCGGCCAGTGCGGCGGCGACGTTGACGTAGGCCTGCTCGACCTGGGCGGCGAGGTCGAGTTCGGTCTCCCAGGCGACCTGCCCGGCGACGAAGACGAGCTTCGTCCCCTCGGCGACGGCGACCTGGTGGTAGACGTCGATCTCGGGCAGTTCCGGGGAGTTCACCATGGTGACGCTCATCTTTACCTCCGTGCTCTCTTGTGGTTACCCAGAAACCATAGGAGAGTGCTGGACCATGCGGAAGAAGGCACTTTTCGGTGACGGGGGAACCAGATGGTGACCAAGCAGGACACGGACCTTTCCCGGGCGGATTCCCTGGCGCGCGAGATCTTCTCGGACGTCGCCAACAAGTGGGCGTTCCTGATCATCGAGACCCTCGGCGAGCGCACGCTGCGGTTCAGCGAGCTGCGGAACGAGGTCGACGGCATCAGCCACAAGATGCTGACGCAGAACCTGCGCATGCTGGAGCGCAACGGGCTGATCGAGCGCGAGGTGTACCCGACCGTCCCGCCGCGCGTCGAATACACCCTCACCGAACCCGGCCAGGGCCTGCGCGCGACGGTCGACAGCATGTGCGGCTGGACCCAGCGGTTCATCGAGGACATCGAAGCCGCCCGGCGCAGCTTCGACGGCTGACGGGTGACAAAGACACCCCATTGACGCCCGGCCCGCCGCGGCGCACCATAGACCGGTCTATGGTCCAGTGCCGGTCCGAAGGGGAACCCCCATGCCCGAAGACGTCCGCCCCCGGGTCCGGTTGTTCGGCGAGCTCCTGGCGCACTGGGCACGGGAACGCCCGGAGGACACCGCGCTGATCTTTGGCGACCGGACATGGACCTGGGCGGAGTTCGACGAGCGGGTCCGGCGGCTGTCCGGTGCCCTCGCGGCCGCCGGTGTCGGCCGGGACGACCGCGTCGCGTTCGTCGACAAGAACCACCCCGCCTGCCTGGAGACGACCTTCGCGGCGGCCGGGCTCGGCGCGGCCAACGCCGTGGTCAACTGGCGGCTTTCCGGCGACGAACTCGCCTACGTGCTCGAGGACGCGGGCGCGAAGGTGGTGTTCGTCGGGGCCGAGCTGCGGCCCGCGCTCGACGCGATCCGGGACCGGCTGCCCGCGGTGGAGCGCGTGATCGTCGTCGGCGGGGACGCCGACGAGTACGAGGCCTTCCTGACCTCCGCCGCGCCGCACAGCGCGACCGGTGTCGGTGAAGACGACGGCGTGCTGGTCATGTACACCAGTGGTACCACCGGTTTCCCGAAGGGCGCGGTGCTGACCCACCGCAGTGTCCTCGCGCACGGCCTCGCCGCCGGGACCGCGTTCCCGATCGGCCCGGGTGACGTCAACCTGGTCGCGATGCCGCTGTTCCACGTCGGCGGCAGCTGTTACGCGGTTTCGGGGTTCCTCTACGGAGAACCGTCCTACCTGACGCGCGAGCCGGACGCGGCGTCGCTGTTCGCGGCGCTGCGGGCCGGGATCACGCACGCCTTCCTGGTGCCCGCCGTCGTGGCCGGGATCGCGCAGGCGGGCGAGGCCGCGCTGCAGGCGTTCTCCCGGCTGAAGTACCTCTGCTACGGCGCTTCGCCGATGCCGCTCCCGCTGCTGCGCACGGTGCTCGCCGCCTGGCCGGACGTCAAGTTCGCCCAGGTTTACGGCATGACCGAACTGTCCGGCGCGGTCACCGCCCTGGACCCGGACGCGCACCGGGACGGCACGCGCCCGGAACGGCTCGCCTCGGCGGGCACCGCACTGTCCGGAGTGGACATCCGGATCGTCGACCCGGTCACGACGGAGGACGCCGGCGTCGGCGAGGTGTGGGTGCGCACCGAGCAGCGGATGGCCGGTTATCTCGGCAAGCCCGAGGCCACCGCGGAGACCGTCGTGGACGGCTGGGTCCGCACCGGTGACGTCGGGCGCCTCGACGACGGCGGGTTCCTGTTCCTCGAAGACCGCGTCAAGGACATGATCATCACCGGCGGCGAGAACGTCTACTCGCCCGAAGTCGAGCGCGTCGTGGCGGAATTCCCCGGCGTCGCCGAGGTGGCCGTGATCGGTGTGCCGGACGAGCGGTGGGGCGAGCAGGTCAAGGCCGTCGTCGCCGGCGATCAGCTCGACGCCGGGAAGATCGTGGAGTTCTGCCGCGAGCGGCTGGCCCACTACAAGTGCCCGCGCAGCGTCGACGTCGTGGAGGCGTTGCCGCGCAACGCCACCGGCAAGATCCTCAAGCGTTCGCTGCGCGAGCCCTACTGGCGGGACCGGGACCGGAACGTCTGATGCCGCCGGTGACGCGGCGCGGGTACTTCGAGGCCGCGCTGAAGGTGCTGGCGGAGCACGGGTTCACCGAGCTGAACGTCGGCGTGCTGTGCCGCGGCCTCGGCGTCACGAGCGGGTCTTTCTACCACCACTTCGGTGGCTGGCCGGGGTTCGTGGCACAGCTGCTGGCGCACTGGGAGGACCGCCAGGTGCGCATCCTGCGCGAGCGGAACTTCGGCACCGGCGGGCCGGCGGCCGACTTCGCCGCGCTGATGGACCTCACCCTCGGGCTGCCCCACGAGGCCGAGGCGGCGATCCGCGCGTGGGCGAAGAACGACGAAACCGTGCGCGCGGCGCAGAAGCGCGTCGACGACGCCCGGCTGCGGACGGTCGGCAAGGCGGTCGAAGGCATCGTCGGCGACCGGGCGCTGGCCCGGACGCTGACGTCCCTCGGGATGGCGATGCTGGTGGGCCACCAGCAGCTGAGGTCGGCGGGCGAGCACGGCGATCTGGCGGAGTTGCTGGCGGAGTACACCCGGCTGGTGCACTCGCGTGCGGGCGGCGGCTGAGCGGGATCAGGCGTTGCCGAGTACCCGGGTCACGGTGATCTCGATGACGACCCGCTGCGGGTTCGGCTTGGGCTGCCGATAGCGGGCGGCGTACCGGTTTTCGGCGTCCCGCACCGATTCGGGGTCTTCACGCAGCACCGCTCGTCCCTCCAAAGTGGACCAGCGAGGGCCGTCGAGCTGGCAGACCGCGACGGGGATCCCGTCCGGGCCCGCGGCGCGCACGAGCCGGGCCTTGACCGACGGCGCGAAGGTGATCACGCGGGCGAGGCCGGCGTCGAAGTCGACGGTCACGCCGACCGCGACGACGTGCGGGGTGCCGTCCGGCCGGACCGTGGTCAGCGTGGCCAGGTGGCGCTCGGTCCAGAACGCGCGGAAGTCCGGCCCGCGGCCGTCGAGGTCGATCTCCATGACGTCCACGCTAGTCCGTCCGGGTGGGCTGGGCGCCGGGGGACCCACTCTCGGTCATGGTAAGGAAAGTTTCCTAACCCTCTTGACCTGGTCTTGAACCGTCTGTCAGGCTTCGATCACCTTCGCCGCAGCCAACGATGTCTTTACGGAGGAGCCATGAAGAGAGTCGTCCGGGCGGTGGTGGTTTCGGCCGCGCTCGCCGCGGGGCTGGTGAGCGTGCCGACGGCGGCGTCCGCGGCCGAAACCCCGTACGTGCCGGGAACGCTGCGGCCGTCCGTCTCGCAGGCCACGCAGGATGCCGCGCTGCAGAAGTACTACGACTTCTGGAAGAAGAACTTCCTGACGACCAAGTGCGGCACCGGCACCTACGCCGTATTGTCCAAGGACGCCGACCACTCCTTCGTCGCCGAGGGCGAGGGGTACGGCATGACGATCTCGGCGATGATGGCGGACAAGGATCCGCAGGCGCGCTCGATCGTCGACGGGATCCTGAAGTTCGTGAAGGCGCACCCGTCGGTCAACAACAAGGACCTGCACGCGGCCGAGCAGGATGCGAACTGCAAGAGCGTCAACGGCAGCGACTCCGCCACCGACGGCGACCTCGAAATCGCCTACGGCCTGCTGATCGCGGACAAGAAGTGGGGCAGCGGCGGCTCGGTGAACTACAAGGCCGAAGCCGTCCGGATCATCAACGCGATCAAGAAGAGCGAGGTCAACGGCACCACGAAGTTCACCCTGCTCGGCGACTGGGGCAACGACGCGGAGTACAAGAACAGCTCGCGTTCGTCGGACTGGATGCCGGGTCACCTGCGCGCGTTCGCCACGGCGACCGGCGACAGCTTCTGGACGTCGGTCCGCACCCGCTCGGAGACTGCGGTGAGCCGGCTGCAGTCGTCGTACGCGCCGAACACCGGGCTGTTGCCGGACTTCGTGATCGGCACGAACTCGACGCCGAAGCCGGCGCCGTCGAACTTCCTGGAGGGCCCGTACGACGGCAAGTACAGCTGGAACGCCTGCCGCGACCCGTGGCGCCTCGGCGCGGACGCGATCTCGGCGTCCGGGAGTGCGGCGGTCGCGCAGGTCCGCAAGATGAACACCTGGATCAAGTCGGCCACGGGTGGCGACCCGGCGAAGATCCAGAGCGGCTATTCGCTGTCGGGCTCGAAGACCGAAAGCGGCCGGCACCCGTGCTTCACGGCGCCGTTCGCGGTGGCGGCGATGACGGACCCGGGCAGCCAGGCCTGGCTGGACAAGCTGTGGACGGCGGTGTCGTCGTGGTCCCCGGACGCGACGGACTACTACGGGACGGGCATCACGATCCAGGTGCTCCTGATCCTGAGCGGCAACTACGTGGCCGTCTGAGCGCGGGGACGGCCCGCACCCGGAAACTCGGGTGCGGGCCGAGCCTCCGGCGGGTGAGACTGGCGCCATGACCGGTCACCCGCGCAGTGGGCGCACGGCCGAGCACTACATGATGTGGCGCAAGGCGACGTGCGCGCTCAGCTCGGTTCGCGGACCGGCAGTCCGGCGGCCCGGTAGATCTCGTCGATCACGGTCATCGTCTCGACCGCGTCGGCCGCCGAGGTCTTCACCGGTTCGCTCCGCAGGACGGCCGCCGCGAACGCGTCCAGCTGGTATGCGTACGTCGATCTCCGTGGGAACTTCTCCGTGCGGCGTGACTCGCCGATGCGGGCCGTCAGGCGGTGGTACGCCTGCGGCATCAAGGGGTTGAAGACACTGAGCGAACCCCGGGAGCCGATCACCTTCGCGCTGATCTTCAGCAGCGAAGACGACCACATCGAACACTCCACGCGCCCGGTGTGGCCGGACGGGTACGCCAGCTCCGCCGTCATCGCCCGGTCCACCCGGGGCGACCGCAGCTTCGCCGACGCCGAAACCACCGACGGCGTCTCGCCGCCGAAGACCCGTGCCATGTGGACCGCGTAGCAGCCCGCGTCCATCGTGGCCCCGCCCGCCAGCGCGTAGTCGTAGCGGATGTCCGAGAACTTCGGCAGCGGGAAGCACAACGCCGTCTCGACCCGCTGAAGAGTGCCCAGCTCGCCCGAGGCCACGATCTCCTCCACCCGCAGCGCCAGCGGGTGGTACCGGTAGTGGAACGCCTCCATCACCGCGCGGTCCGAAGCGGCTGCCACCTGAGCGATTTCCCGGGCTTCCGCCGCGTTGGCCGTGAACGGCTTCTCGCACAGGACGTGCTTGCCGGCCGCCAGGGCGGCGAGTGTCCAGCGGCCGTGCAGGCCGTTCGGCAGCGGGTTGTAGACGGCGTCGATGTCCGGATCCGCCAGCAGCTCGTCGTACCCGGCGTACACCCGAGGGATGCCGTGCCTGGTCGCAAACGCTTGCGCGCGGTCGCGTGACCGGGCCGCGATCGCGACGACCGAGACCGAGGGCGCAGACGCGGCGGGCTTGATCAGGGCCGCCGGGGCGATGCGAGCCGCCCCCAGGATGCCGATCCGCAGGCTCATGCCGCGAAGCTAGCACCGGACCGAATTTCAACTATGAGTTGACCTCTTCAACAACGAGTTGTAGCGTTCCGGCCAGCCGAACAGTGGAGGTCCGTTATGTCCCGTTCTCGTGCCCTGCAGGCGGGAGTGTTGCTCGCGAGCGTCGCCGTGCTGGTGGCGGCTTGTGGTGGCGGTCCGGACGGTGCGGGCGGGACGTCGCAGGCCGCCGGCGCGCCCGCGTCCGGCATCCCGGACACCGCCGCGATCGTCCAGGGCGTGCAGAAGGACGCCCAGCTCAACGCGGGTCTGCCGGACGCCGTCAAGCAGGCCGGCCTGCACCTGGCCTCGAACCTGCAGTCCGCGCCCAACAACTTCTACGCCGCCGACGGCAAGACCCCGATCGGCTACGAGGTCGACCTCGCCAAGGCGATCGCCGCCAAGCTCGGCGTCGCCGTCACCCACCAGGACATGGCGTTCGGCTCGCTCATCACGAGCCTCCAGTCCGGCCGCATCGACCTCACCATGGCCGGCATGAACGACACCAAGGCCCGCCAGGCGCAGATCGACTTCGTCGACTACTTCACCTCGGGCATCACGATCATGATCCGCAAGGGCAACCCCGACGGCATCACCGGCCCGGACACCCTGTGCGGCAAGAACGTCGCCGTCGTGCAGGGCACCAGCCACCAGAAGTTCGCCGAAGCGCAGAGCACGAAGTGCACGCAGGCCGGCAAGCCCGCGCTCACCGTCACCGCGACCGACAGCGACAACCAGAACCAGAACCAGCTGCGCACCGGCCGCGTCGCCGCGATCCTCAACGACCTGCCCAGCGCCGTCTACATCTCGCGCACCGCGGGCGACGGCAAGTTCTTCGAGGTCGTCCCGGGTGAGCCGATCGAGGGCGGGCCGTACGGCATCGGCGTCAACAAGGCCAACACGGCGCTGCGGGACTCCGTCCAGAAGGCGCTCCAGGCCCTGATCACCGACGGCACCTACGGCAAGATCCTGCAGGCCTGGGGCGTCGAGCAGGGCGCGATCAAGGAGGCCGCGGTCAATGGCGGCTCCTGAGCCACTGCCGATCGTCCGGCTCCGGCACTGGGGCCGGTGGGTCGCCGCCGCGATCATCCTGGCCCTGCTGGTGCTGCTGGGTATCGCCCTCGGCAACGCGCAGATCGCGTGGAACCAGGTCCCGGACTTCGTCTTCTACAAGGTGATGGCGACCGGCCTGCTCAACACCGTCGTGCTGGCCGTGCTGTCCCAGGCCGTCGCGATCGTGCTCGGCATCGTCATCGCCCTGCTGCGCCGCAGCGCCAATCCGGTCGCCCGGTGGTTCGCCGCCGGCTACATCTGGATCTTCCGCGGCCTGCCCGTGCTGCTGCAGATCCTCCTCTGGTACAACCTGGCGCTCGTCTTCCCCGTGATCGACATCCCGTTCCTCGTCCACGAGCAGACGAACGTGCTGATCAGCGCGTTCACCGCCGCGTTCCTCGGCTTGGCGCTCAACGAGAGCGCGTACATGGCCGAGATCGTCCGGGCCGGGCTGAACAGCGTCGACAGCGGCCAGACCGAGGCCGCGAAGTCGATCGGCATGACGCCGGCCGCGACGCTGCGCCGGGTCGTGCTGCCGCAGGCCATGCGCGTGATCATCCCGCCCACCGGCAACGACTTCATCAACATGCTCAAGGGCACGTCGATGGCCTCGGTGATCGGCGTGACCGAGCTGATCCACGCCGCCAACAACATCTCGTCGAACAACCTGCTGGTGATGGAGACGCTGCTGGCCGCGGCCGTCTGGTACATGGTCGTGGTGACCGTCGCCGGGGTCGGCCAGCACTACCTGGAACGTTCGTTCGGTCAAGCGGACCGCGGGCCGCTCGCCCGCGCGGGCAGGGCGCTGCGCGGCGTGCCGCTGGTGAGGAGTGCCCGTGTCTGAACCGCTGCTGCGCGCCGTCGGCGTCAAGAAGTCCTACGGCCACACCGAAGTGCTCGGCGGCATCGACCTCGAAGTCCACAAGGGACAGGTCGTCTGCCTGCTCGGCCCGTCCGGCGCCGGGAAGAGCACGTTCCTGCGCTGCATCAACCACCTCGAGACCATCGACGCCGGCCAGATCTGGGTTGACGGCGAGCCGATCGGCTTCCGGCAGCGCGGCGGCAAGCTGTACGAACTGCGCGAACGCGACGTCGCCCGGCAGCGCCGGGACATCGGCATGGTGTTCCAGCGGTTCAACCTGTTCGCGCACCGGACGGCGCTGGAGAACGTCGTCGAGGGCCCGATCCGGGTGCTGGGCGTGAAACCGGCGGAAGCGCGCAAGCAGGGCCTCGAACTGCTCGACCGCGTCGGGCTGGGCCATCGCGGCGACGCCTACCCGGCGCAGCTGTCCGGCGGGCAGCAGCAGCGCGTCGCGATCGCCCGGTCGCTCGCGATGAAACCGAAGCTGATGCTGTTCGACGAGCCGACGTCCGCGCTCGACCCGGAGCTGGTCGGCGAGGTCCTCGAGGTGATGAGTACGTTGGCGGGGGAGGGGATGACGATGGTCGTCGTGACGCACGAGATGAGCTTCGCCGCGGAGGCCGCCGACGAGGTGGTGTTCCTGGCCGACGGCGCTGTCGTCGAGACCGGGCCGCCTTCGGAGGTCTTGAGCGCGCCGAAGCACGACCGCACCCGGCAGTTCCTGGCGAGGATCCTCGCGTGAGGAGGATTTCGCCCCGGTACCTGCTCCAGTTCGACGAGCCCGCCGGCTACCTCGACTTCGCCCGCTTCGGCCCGCCGTCGCACGCGGTGCTCGACACGACGGCCGCCCTGCTCGACCAGGCCACCACGGCCGGGCCGTCCACAGTGGACGAGCTGATGCGGCAGGAGGTTCGTGCCAAGGCCGCGGCGGCGCGGCTGTCCGGCTCGGACACCGACCACACCGTGCTGCTGCCCCACACCAGCCTGGGCCTGTTCCAGGCCGCCTTCCACAGCTCGGGCGAGGTGCTGGTTTCGGCGGCCGAGTTCCCGGCCAACACCTACCCGTGGGCGCGTGCCGAGCAGGCCGGACGGCTGCGCGTCAGGCGGCTGACCGGCGGTTACGTGACGCCTGAGCGGGTCGCCGAAGCGTTGACGCCGGAAATCACCACCGTCAGCGTGAGCGCCGTCGACTTCCGCACCGGGTTCCGCGCCGACCTGGCCGCGCTGCGTGACGTCGTCGGCGACCGGCTGCTGGTCGTCGACGGCATCCAGGGCTTCGGCGTGATCGAGGAGCCGTGGGAGGTCGCCGACGTCCTGGTCGTCGGCGGCCAGAAGTGGCTGCGCGCGGGCTGGGGGACCGGCTTCGCGGTGTTGTCCGATCGGGCGTTGGAGCGGATGGACCCGGTGCTGTCGGGCTGGACCGGCGCGCGCGACCCCGGCCTGTTCGACGACGAGATCCACCCGCCGGACGGCACCGCGCAGTCGTGGTCGATCTCCAACCTCAGCCCGATCACCTCCGGCGCGTTCGCCGAGGCGCTCGAGCTGGTCGAAGAGGCCGGGGTCGGCGCCATCGCGGCGCGGATCGCCGAGCGGCTGGGGCAGTTCGAAGAGGTGCTCGCCTCCTGCGGCGCCGAAGTCGTGTCGGCCGTGGACCGGCGCGCGGGAATCCTCGCGTTCACCCTGCCCGGCCACCCCGCCGAGCAGGTCGGCGCCGCGCTGGCCAACGCCGGCATCGCGGCGACCGTGCGTCCCGAGCACGTCCGGCTCTCGCCGCACGCCTCCACCCCGGCGGCCGCCGCGGACCTGCTGCGTTCGGCGTTGGAGACGTTGACCGCACCCCGGGAGCCGCTGGTCGTCCCGGCCGCGGGCGCGACGACGCACGAGGTGCTCACCGCCCTGGTGCCGGCCATCCCGGGGCTCGCGGCGATGCTCGGGCCGGGCAACGAAGTCCTGCTGCACGACCTGAGCCGGCTGCCGGACTCGATCATCGCCATCGCCGGCGACCTCACCGGCCGCAGCGTCGGCGGCCCGATGACCGACCTGCTGCTCGGCCTGGTCCGCCGCGGCACCACCCAGGACCTGACGAACTACCGCACGCACGGCCCGGACGGACGGCCGATCCGCTCCTCGACGCTGTTCCTGCGCGACGCCGACGGGGTCGCGGTCGGCTGCCTGTGCGTCAACAGCGTCGAAGAGGCGGCGGCCCCGGGGGGCAACGGCGAGCCGGAGACTTTCCCACCGGACGTCGACAGCCTGCAACGGTTCCTCGTGGACCGGGCGGTGACCAAGGCGGGCATCCCGGTGGACCTCATGAAGAAGCGGCACAAGGCGGACGTGGTGCGGGAGCTCGACGAAGCCGGTTATTTCCTGATCAAGGACGCCGTCGACCACCTGGCCGGGCGCCTCGACGTCACCCGCTACACGATCTACAACTACCTCAACGAAATCCGGGCCTGACGCTGCCCGATCGGCCCTTGCCTGGTGGTCCGTTCGGGCGCACCATGGCCCGCATGACCGAATCGGACACGCGGGCCCTGGTCCGGCTCGAGGCGGACGGCGAGGCGGACGCCGAAGAGCTCGACGTGCTGGCCCGCCGGCTGCGCGCCGAGCTGGGCGAACTGGACGTCGACCTGCTGCCGGTCCCGGGCGAGCTCCCACCGGGTGCGAAGGCCGCCGACCCGGTGACGATCGGCTCGCTGATGGTGGCCTTCAGCGCGGCCGGCGGCGTGTTCCCGGGGCTCGTCGAAACGCTGCGCGAGTGGCTGGGCCGCCAGGCGGGCAAGCACAAGATCAAGGTGACCATCGACGGCGACACGGTCGAGCTGGAGCGGGCGACCACGGCCGAACGCCAGCAGCTGATCGACGCCTTCGTCAGCCGGCACGCTCAGCCGACCGGCTGACGAAGGTCGCCATCACTCCATAAAGGACTCCACGGTGTCGGCCGCGAAGGAAACCCCGCCGTGACCGCGGATCTCCGTCTTCAGCTCCGCCAGCCGCGAAGCCACCGAAGCCGACGAGGACACCTCATCCACCGCTTCCCGCAGCGAGGAAGCCGTCACCGAATCGGCCGGCAGGTGACGGCCCACCCCGAGTGCCTCCAGCTGGGCCGCGTTCCCGAACTGGTCCGCCGCCTGGGGGATCGCGACCGTCGGGACGCCGAACCACAACGCTTCGGTCGCGCCGCCCATCCCCGCGTGCGTGATGAACGCCGACGCCGCTTCCAGCACCGCCAGCTGCGGGACACTCTCGTACACCTCCACCGAGGCAGGCAGCGGTCCGAGGGAAGCAGGCGAGACGTGCTTTCCCAGAGACATCACGACGTGCCAGTCCGAAGCGAACGCGGCCACGCACGCCCGGTAGACGTCGAGCTGGTCGTTGAACGCCGTCCCGAACGACACCAGCAGCACCCGGCGGCCCGACGTCGGCGGTGTCCACGACCGATCGGCCAACCGCACCGGGTCGAGGCACGGCCCGACGAACCGCACGTGCGGCCCCACCCGGTCCGCGTTCGGCTGCATCGCGCGCGGGATCAGCGAAAGGATCCGCGCCGGGTGCCCGAGCCACTCCCACGGATCGGCCGAAACGCCGTGGGCCGAGAGCCACCGCGACAACGTGGCCGCGTAGTCCACTCCGGACGGTGACGTCTTGATCGGGCCCATCACCTCGGCCATGTCCTCGTCGTAGCCCTCCCACGCCACCAGCGTCGGCGACAGCTGGACCGCGGGCACGCCGTAGCGCGCACCCAGCAGCGGCGCGCCCAGCCCGCCGATGTCGTACAGCACCAGGTCGGGCCGGTCGTCGTCGAACCGCGCGGTGAGCTGCGGGTGGATCGCGATGGCTTCGTCGAGGAAGACGCGCATGGCTTCGGCCGGCTCGTCCGGCCACACGGCCGCTTCGCCGAGCGGGAACGTCGTCGGGTGCTCGACGACCTCGGCACCCGTCGGGGCGACCAGCGACGCCAGCGGCGCGCCGACGACGTAGGACACCCGGTGGCCGCGGCGGACCAGCTCACCGACCACGCCCAGCGACGGGTAGATGTGGCTCGGCGCGGTGCAGCCGACCATGACGATGTGTTTGCGCAGCATGGTGCTCCTTCAAGACGAAGAAAGAACAGACGGCGCGCAGGTGAAGGGACCCTCCCGGTAGGCGGGGAGTCCGGCGGTCACGCCGTCTCAGACGAGGCGGAGCCGGATGAAGAAGATCATGAAACCGACCGTACGGGATCCCGGATCGACCGCGCCACCCGATTTCCGCCTTTCGTAGGGCATTCGCGGTCAGGCCGTCCCGGCGGGCCCGGCCGGGACTAGGGTTCTCCCGCCCGAAGACGCAGGGGAAAGGGAGAAAACAGTGAGACGTGCCGTAATCGCCGCGGTGGCCGCCGCCGCGGCGGCGTCCGCGCTCGTGGCCGCACCGCCCGCGACCGCCGCGCCCGCCGCCCCCGCGGCGATCGCCTGGGGACCGTGCACCGATCCCACGCTGGTCGCCGCCGGCGCCGAATGCGGGTACCTGGGCGTGCCGCTCGACTACCGCAAGCCGGCCGGGGAGCAGGTCCAGCTCGCCGTCACCCGCGTCAAGCACAAGGTTCCCGACGCGCAGTACCAGGGCGTCATGCTGACCAACCCCGGTGGCCCCGGCGGTTCCGGCCTGCTGCTGGCCACCCGCGGCCCGCGCGTGCCCAACCACGCCGGTGACGCCTACGACTGGGTCGGCTTCGACCCGCGCGGTGTCGGCGCCAGCAAGCCCGCGCTGAGCTGCGACCCGAACTACATGGACTACAACCGGCCGCAGTACGTGCCGTTCACCCCGCAGCTGGAGCGGACCTGGCTCGACCGCGCCAAGGGGTACGCCGAAGCCTGCGCGAAGAACAACTCGCGCGCCCTGCTGGAGAACATGAAGACGACCGACACGGTCAAGGACATGGACTCCATCCGCAAGGCGCTCGGCCAGCGGCAGCTGAACTTCTACGGCTACTCCTACGGCACCTACCTCGGCCAGGTGTACGGCTCGCTGTACCCGCAGAACGTCCGCCGGATGGTGCTCGACTCGACGGTCGACCCGCGCGGTGTCTGGTACGGCGACAACCTGAACCAGGACGTCGCGTTCGACAAGAACATCCTCATCTGGTTCGGCTGGCTCGCCCAGCACGACGACGTCTACCACCTCGGCAAGACCCAGGCCGCCGTGCAGCGGGTCGTCAACGAGCAGCTGCTCAAGGCGTCCTTCGACCCGGCGGGCGGCGTGATCGGGCCGGACGAGATCCTCGACGTCATCCAGCAGGCCAGCTACTACCAGCTGCGGTGGACGCTGCTCGGCGACGCGCTGTCCCGGTTCGTCAACAAGGGTGACTGGCAGAACTGGAAGACGCTCTTCGAGGCCTTCGGCGGCCGTGGTGACGACAACGGCTACGCGGTGTACCTCGCCGTGCAGTGCACCGACGTCCAGTGGCCGCAGAGCTGGAACCAGTGGAAGCGCGACAACTGGCAGACCTTCGCCAAGGCGCCGTACTTCACCTGGCAGAACGCGTGGTTCAACGCACCCTGCCTGAACTGGCCCGCCAAGGCCGGGAAGCCGACGAAGATCGACGGCCGGGGCGTCCAGAGCGTCCTGATGATCGACGAGACGCTCGACGCGGCGACGCCGTTCGAAGGCAGCATCGAGGTCCGCAGCCGGTTCCCGGGCGCTTCGCTGATCGCGGAGCCGGGCGGCACCAGCCACGCGATCACCCCGCGGGGCAACGCGTGCGTCGACACCAAGATCGCGGACTACCTGGCGACGGGCGCGCTCCCGGCCCGCAAGCCGGGCCGCACGGCCGACGTCGAGTGCGCGCCGCTGCCCCAGCCGACGCCGCCGGCGCCGACGGCCGCCAAGGCCGACGTCGCGGCGACGCAGGGCCTGGTGGCCGGGCGGTTCGCCGGCTGACCTGCGGAAACCCTGGGAAACGGGGTGCC